>CAZOGG010000010.1:0-10025 GCA_964579565.1 uncultured Candidatus Saccharibacteria bacterium
TGTTGGGTAATAATGGGCAGAAAGTATGTTCAACTTCTGTATCAGTTGATCCTTCAAATCTTTATAGTAATAATTGTCCGTTGACTTAACGGGCACAGTTCCCGACCAGCCAATAAGCTTTGCAGTAGGGTCTGCTCTATCTGCTCCAGCCCTTGCGGAATTTACTAAAGACAAATACTGACTACTGTTTAGCTGAAAATATGGTTCATTATATACCTCCCATTCTTTAATATCATTTTTATAGTGATCTACAACTTTATAAACATAGTTCTCCCAATCTGCAAGTGAATTTGGTAGTGAGGTACTATTTGGTCCCGCCCATGTTGGAGTAACACTCAAGAATCCATAAGGCTGTAATCCCATGGATTTAGCTCTATTAATTCTATAATCAGGAAATACGAAATTACCTTTTGTAGCCTCAACTGAACCCCATGCCAAGTCACCATGTGGCCTTATTCTTGTTAATCCTATTCTCTTAATCAATTTAACACTTCCATTATTAAGATTTGAATCGATTCCGTATATTGAATCTTCGGGACTAATATTCTTCTGTAATGGAATTGTTGAGAATACTTTCTCAGACTTAATAATTCCATTTACTCTAGCTAAAATCCTATAATGCCCTCTCAGATTGGTACCAAATGATGTATTTTGTCTAACTCTTTGAGCAGATGGCACATTAAATGAGACTGACTTCTGAGTTACAGTATTACCGAAGAAATCCTCTAGTGTTAAATCAACTGTATCAACAAATGCCTGACTAGAATTATTGGCTACATAAACACCGACTGAAGTATCAGCGCCCCATTGAAATGTATTTAGCTCAGCCTCTGGATATAGTCCAACATCAATACTATCAGTAGTGAAATTTGTGAGATTCCCCTTCTCAAACTTCACAGCATCAACAAGTCCAGCAAACCTAGGTGAAGTAGGATATGGAACTTGCCATGGAGGATCTCCAGGGAAGACTATTCTTATAACATATTTACCGCTTGATGATGATGGTAATGTAAATGTCCAATCAAATCTTTTCCATGTATTTGTAAGTGTGAACTTCGGACTACTAATTAAGATTGGTCCAAAACCACTTCTACCTCTAGATGAATCGTATATCTGATACTCGAACTGACCCCCACCTGTAGTAAATTTTGCACTTGCACTTAATGTGTAGGTTGAACCCGCATCACCAGCTACCGCCTGATATGATATGGTGTTTTGATACTCACCAGTAATCGGATTACTGGAAGGTAAATCATTGGCCGAATTAACATATGGCCATTTCAAACTATACTGACCATGAACAGAGTCAGTAGATAATTCATTTTCAGAAATTTTACTTCCACCAAATCCCCAGAAATTATCACCGGGTGTTTCAAAACTGCTATTATTTAATAGATTATTATTTGAACCAGATGACTGCATAACTCTAGTCTTTATTGATGCAATATTTGATTTACTTGAAACATTATTTGATACATCAAAAGAATACACTGTATATGAATATTGAGTATCAGCAGTTAAACCTGTATTGGAATAAGTCAAACTTGTTGTTGTGGCGATATCAACATTATCTCTAGAAATAACATAGCCTGAAATACCAACATTGTCAGTTGAAGCACTCCAGTCTAACTTTATTTCTGATGAAGAAATAGCGGTTGACACTAGACCTGATGGAGCTGTTGGGGCTTGAGTATCTGAAGCTGCTGCTGGATTCACAGTTACTGAAATATCTGAATTGGTAGTTGCTGAACCATCAGTAGCACTTAGTCTAATATTATATGATCCAGACTGAGAGAATGTAGCTGTAGTAACAAGACTAGATGGACTTGCAAATGTTACAGTTCCCGGACCGGATATCATACTCCATGTTGTTGAAAGTGTTGAGCCAGTTGGTAATCCATCATCTGAAGCTGTTCCATTTAAATTGAGAGTAGCCGGCAAAGTAATTGTCTGATTTGATCCAGCAGAAACAGTAGGTGATTGATTGGTAGTTGACGATGGTGGTACAGATGGAGCTGATTCAGAATAATTATAGACATCTGATACCTCAGATGAACTAAGTGTTCTATTGTAAATTCTTATATCATCCAATTGACCAGGAAATGAAAGTCCCGAAGCTGTATTGTGCTCCCAACCAAACACCAGATTAAATGCCGTATCAGGTAATGTGGTTGGTAATGTACCAGTAAAGCCCAATGCTCTCTCACTACCATTGATGTATATCTTGAGTTTTGATGCATTATCTGACTGAGAACCATCGAAAGCCACAACAACATGTGTCCAGGAATTAGAACTCAAGAATGAACCTGTAGTATATCCATCTGTAATAGCACCAGTATCGCTTCTAGTCTGGAATCTAATGTCATTTGTGTCATCTGTTGCATGAACTGCCCATCCAAATGTCACTGCTGCACCATTAGCCTTAGTTACATGATATGTACGAAGCTTAAGTGAACTAGGATTAACCCAATATGCTACTGTCATCTTTTGTAATCCATCAACAGCTCCAACATCACCTACTCGAACATAGTCATTTGTACCATCGAATTGAATCGAGTTGTTACCGACCTTACCAGATGACCATGTTGGATCATTTAACAATGTACCAGAACTATTACCAGTTGAATCTGTAGCACTTGTGCCACTACCCTCATCAAATTTATAGTGTACAACCAAGCCACTTGCTAAAGATGACCCAGCCTGTGCTAATTGTGATTGAATTGGTAGATCAAAATCTGAATATTTATCAATACTAAATATAGAAATAAAAAGGAAAAAGAACAAGATCGCAATTCCATTTATTGTATCAATATGCTTTTTCAATTTCTTATATTAAAAACTAATATTTAGTAAATTATAGCATTATAATTACGAATAGTACTGTGAATAAATAACAAGACAAAAAACCCCTTATTACAGGGGTTTTTTGTTTAAATAAATTACGATAACTAGTAACCTAATTCCTCCTTTGGTATTACTTCCTCAATCATTCTGTTCTTGGCGCTTCCGATAAAGCCTGAACCTGCAGGAATTAGTCTACCGATAATAACATTCTCCATTAGACCAACAAGATCATCCTCTCCACCTCTTACAGCACTGTTTATAAGTACCTTTGTTGTATCCTGGAATGATGCTGCTGACAAGAAGCTCTTTCGAGACAATGACACCTTTGTTATACCCATAACAACTGGTAATGCCTTTGCTGGACTACCTCCTTTCTCCTTTGCCTTCTCATTCTCTTCTTGTAATTGCATATCATCGATGATCATACCCTCAGCAAGATTTGAATCACCAGCAGTTTCTACTCTTCTTCTTGAGAACATTTGCTTAACAATTATCTCAATATGCTTTCTAGCAACTGTTTCTCCCTGTAATTCATAGATCTTTGCAATTTCACCGATAACATAATCCTTGGCTCTCTCTGCACCTCCGAAGTCGAATACTTCGTCAATATCTGCAGAACCATCAGTTAGCAAGTCTCCCTTGTGTACCATATCTCCAACTCTAACTAGAGCTGTTCTCTTAACATGGAATAGATACTCAACTTCACTTGCCTTCTTGCCCTTTGATCTATCTTCTAATTCTGGCATTACTCTTATAACTTTCTCCTTACCAAGATCCTTAACCTCTGTAACAGTTCCGTCAACAGTAGCAACTACTGCAGGATTCTTTGGTCTTCTCTTCTCGAATATTTCCTCAACTCTTGGTAGACCTTGAGTAATGTCTCCACCAACAGATGCAGTACCTCCAGCGTGGAATGTTCTCATTGTTAGCTGTGTTCCAGGCTCACCGATAGCTTGTCCAGCTACAGTACCTACAGCTTCACCAATCTCAACTAGCTTATTCTTTCCTAGATCCACTCCGTAACACTGTGCACATACACCCTGCATACTCTTACATGATAGTGGTGATCTAACCTTAACAGCAACAACACCACTCTCTTCGATCTTCAGAGCCTCTTGCTTTGTAAGTAGATGATTCTTCTTGAACATTACCTTTCCATCTGTACCAACTAGATCTTCTGCTAGTACTCTTCCTCTTATGTTCTTTGAAAGTGGGATATTGATTCCTGAAGCTGTCTGCTTCTTTATTACAATTGAATCCTTTGTTCCACAATCATCTTGATTAACCATAACATCCTGAGCAACAACGAATAGCTTTCTTGTTAGGTAACCTGCCTTTGCTGTGTTCAATGCTGTATCTGTTAGACCCTTTCTTGAACCGTGAGTTGTAATGAAATACTCAATTGGTGTTAGTCCTTCCTTTGAACAAGATAGAATTGGGAACTCAATTGTCTCTCCTGAAGTTGATGCAATAAGTCCCTTCATACCTGCCATCTGTGTAATCTGTGAGTATGATCCTCTTGCTCCTGAGTTAACCATGTCATATACAGAACCCATTCTGTTCAATGAACTTGGAATTAACTTCTCAACATCATTCTTAGCCTTGTGCCAGATTTCAATATTCTTTCTTAATCTTTCATCATCTGTAAGTAGACCTTCATTGAATTGATGCATAACCTCTTCTGACTTAACCTTTGCGCCTGATATTACATCAGACTTTCCAGCTGGAATAACGACATCGTCTATACCCCATGTAGTTCCAGAATGTGTAGCATACTTGAATCCGAATGCCTTGATTCTGTCTAGTATTGGTGGAATATCCTTCATATCATGACTGATAATCAAGTCATCCATAATTCCTGAAAGCTTCTTTCTGTCTATTTCCTTATTAATGAATTGATAGTCAGCAGGAAGCATATCGTTAAATAGAATTCTACCTACTGATGTTTCAAATAGCTTACCAGCGAACTCTGCGTACTTAGCATTCTCTGGTGCTAGAATCTTGATCTTTGCTCTATATGTTACAGCTCCGAAGTTATGAGCTATAAGTGCAGCTTCTGGACTTTCGAAAATCTTGCCTTCGCCTAGATCTCCATCAACTAGTTTTGTAATCCAGAAACATCCTAGAACGATATCTAGAAGCTTAGCAACCACAGTAGGATCACCGTTTCCTGGCTTTAGAATGTTCTTATCAGAAGCCATTATTTCCTTTGCCTCTAATTGTGCTTCAACTCCAAGTGGAACGTGAACGGCCATCTGGTCTCCGTCGAAGTCAGCATTGAATGCTGTACATACAAGTGGGTGAACTTGAATAGCATTACCTTCAATAAGTATTGGTCTGAATGCTTGTATACCTAGTCTGTGTAGTGTTGGTGCTCGGTTTAGAAGTACATATTTACCCTCAATAACTTCTTCTAGAATTTCCCAAACTTCCTTAACTCCATCATCTATTAGTCTACCTGCACCTCTAATATTAAATGCCAATTCTCTCTTCAATAGTCCAGAAATAACGAATGGTCTGAATAGCTCAAGTGCCATATGCTTTGGAAGTCCACATTGATCTAGTGCTAATTCTGGTCCTACAACGATTACAGAACGTCCAGAATAGTCTACACGCTTTCCAAGTAGATTCTGTCGGAACAATCCTCTCTTACTCTTAAGATTATCTGAAAGTGACTTCAATGCTCTTTTCTGAGCTTGAATAGCTGCAGCTCCTGTGCCAGCACCATGTCTGATTGAGTTATCTATAAGTGCATCAACTGCCTCTTGTAGAATTCTCTTCTCATTTCTCAAGATAACATCTGGAGCATCTATTTCCTTTAGCTTTAATAGACGGTTATTTCTGTTTATTACTCTTCGGTATAGATCGTTTACATCTGATGTAGCATATCTTCCTCCATCAAGAGCAACCATAGGTCTAAGTGCTGGTGGAATAACTGGAATTCTTGTAAGGAACATCCATTCTGGTCTTGTACCTGACTTAATCATTGACTTAAGAAGGGAAATTCTCTTTGATACTTTCTCCTTATCAAGTGCACTTACCTTGTCGAATGTACTTTCAAGATCTGCAAGTAGCTTATTTAGATCTGTCTTCTTTAGGATATCAAATATTGCTTCTGCTCCGATTCCAGCATCGAACAATGCTCCGTATTTTACAGAGTACTTATGATACTGAACCTCATCCATAACAAATCCAGGTTCTAGACTTTCTATTTCTCTCTTTGCATTTACTACCAATTCCTTAAGAGCTTCCTTTGTCTTCTCATCATTTGCAGCCTTAACCTTTGTCTTGAATTCTGAATCCAATTCCTTTAGGAAATTATTCTTCTCTTCTTGATGTACCTTGGTAACAATGTATCCAGCGAAGTATACAACCTTCTCCAAGTCTGTAGTTGTCATTCCAAGAATCAATCCGATTCTTGATGGCATTGATCTTAGGAACCATATATGAGCAACTGGTGTTGCTAGCTCTATGTGACCCATTCGATCTCGTCTTACTATTGAGCGTGTGATTTCAACTCCACATTTCTCACAGACAATTCCCTTGTATCTTATTCCTCGATACTTTCCACAGTAACATTCATAGTCCTTGTCTGGACCGAATATCTTCTCATCGAAAAGTCCATTCTTCTCTGATCTCTGTGTTCTATAGTTAATAGTCTCTGGCTTTGTAATTTCACCAAATGACCATTCTAGAATCTTCTCAGGAGAAGCTACGCCGAGCTTCACAGCATCGAAATCCTGAGGATCACTTCTTCTATTGTTATATGTATTATTTTGCATGGTTTTATTAATTATTTGGTGAAATTATTATTCAGTCTCCTCCTCTACCTCACCCTTTTTAATAAGCTCGACATTTAATGCCAATCCTCTCAAACTCTTCAATAGAACATTGAATGATGCAGGTAGGTTTGGTTGCTTCAATGGCTCACCCTTAACAATAGAATCGAATGCTTGTGATCGTCCTTGTATATCGTCTGACTTGATTGTTAGAATTTCTCTTAGTGTATATGCTGCTCCATGACCAAGAAGTGCCCAGACTTCCATCTCTCCGAATCTCTGACCTCCTCCTTGAGCCTTTCCTCCAAGTGGCTGTTGAGTAATAAGTGAGTAAGGACCAATTGATCTCATGTGTATCTTGTCCTCCACCATGTGATGTAGTTTCAAGATGTACATATAACCAACTGCAATAGGCTGATCGAAGTGCTGTCCTGTTCTTCCATCTCTTAGCTTCATCTTTCCACTTTCATCGAATCCAGCCTTCTTTAGCTCTTGCTTGATTTCAATATCTGTTGCACCAGCGAATGGTGGAACTATAGCTTGATATCCTAGAGTATTAGCAGCAAGTCCTAAGTGAAGTTCCAATATCTGTCCAAGGTTCATACGAGAAGGCACACCTAATGGAGTTAGAATAACATCCACTGGAGTTCCATCTTCCATGTATGGCATATCCTCTTCTGGAAGAATCTTGGAAATAACTCCCTTGTTACCGTGTCGTCCTGCTAGCTTGTCTCCTACTGATACATTTCTTAGCTCGGCAACCTCAATGTAAATCTTCTTTATGATTCCTGATTCTAGCTTATCACCCTTGTCTCTTGAGAATACCTTAACAGAGATAACTCTTCCTCTATTTCCTCCTTCCATTCTCTTTGATGTATCCTTTACATCACGAGCCTTCTCACCGAAGATTGATCTTAGTAGTCTCTCTTCTGGTGTAAGTTGAGTCTCACCTCTTGGTGAAATCTTACCAACTAGAATATCTCCAGGTCTTACTTCTGCTCCAATTCTTACAATTCCATCTTCTGCTAGATTCTTTAGCTTTGCTTCTCCAACATTTGGAATATCGCAAGTTGTAACCTCAGGTCCTAGCTTAGTATCTCGAACATTGATTACGAATTCCTCAATGTTTATAGAACTGAATTTACTATTCTTAACTACTCTTTCTGAAAGAATAATAGCGTCCTCATAGTTATTACCTGACCATGACATGAAGGCTACTAGCATGTTCTGTCCTAGCGCTATCTCTCCATGATCTGATGTTGATGTATCAACTAGAACATCACCTTTCTTAACCTTTTGATTAAGACTTACTATTGGTCTTTGATGGAATGCTGTGAATCCATTTGTTCTTGAGAAATGTACTAGATTGTACTCTTTCTTTCCTACTTTCTTGCCTTCGAATATTACTTTCTTTGAGTCTACATATACAATCTCTCCATCTTCTGGAGCTAGAATTATTCTTCCTGTATCAACTACTGCTTGCTTCTCAATTCCTGTTGCAACTAGTGGTGCTTCTGGAATAAGACAAGGTGTTGCCTGTCTTTGCATGTTTGATCCCATGAGTGCACGGTTAGCATCGTCATGATTCAAGAAAGGAATAAGTGATGTACCGATAGAGAATGCCTGATTTGTAGATACATCGATATAGTCAACCTCACCAGCCTTAGCTAATCCAGGTTTACCATTTATTCTTACCTCAACCTCATCTGCTGTTATCTTGCCGTTTGAATCATAAGGAATAGCAGCATGAGCAATTCTGTAATTCTCTTCTTCAAGAGCATTTAGATATGACACTTCTGATGTCACCTTTCCATTCTTTACCTTTGCGTATGGAGTTTCGATCATTCCGAAATCATTAACTCTCGCATACATAGATAGACGAAGTACTAGACCGAGGTTAGGACCTTCTGGTGTATGGATTGGACATAGTCTTCCATAGTGAGATGGATGCACGTCTCGAACTTCGAATCCTGCTCTCTCTCTTGTAAGTCCTCCAGGGCCTAGAGCTGTTAATAGTCTTAGATTCTCTATTTCTGATAGTACATTCTCCTGTCCCATGAACTGTGACAACTGGTTTGTTGTGAAGAATTCCTTGATTCTTGCTTGTAATGGTCTAGGGAAAACGAAATTAACAGGCAATGTAACATCTGGCTCAACTGTAGACATCTTATCCTGTATATTTCTCTTCATTTGAGTCATACCAACTCTCAATTTCTGTTGTAGTAACTCACCTACATATCTAACTCTTCTTGACCCTAGATGATCAATATCGTCCTCAACTGCGTCTGGAGTATTGTTCAATTCAACTATATGAGAAATAACTGTAGAAATATCATCTACATTTACTGTTTTCATTTCCAAATCCTTCTCTATCATAGACTTTCCGAATCGCTTATTAAATCGGAATCGTCCAACACTAGAAAGATCGTATCTCTCAGGATTGAATATATTACCAAGGAATTCTCTAGCATTATCTGCTGTTGCTAGATCTCCATCTCTCAATCTCTTATGAATTTCAACATAAGCCTCATCAACTGTCTTGGCATGATCCTTAGCCAATGTTGTCTCAATTGCCTTTGTTGCAAGCTCATTTCCCTTAAATAGAGCCAGTATTTCCTCATTTGTCTTAGCACCCAATATTCTCAATAGTGATGTAATTGGGAACTTTCTCTTTCTGTCGATTCTTGTATAAATTGTTCCATCAGAATCACTCTCAATCTCCATCCATACTCCTCTAGCTGGTATTACCTTTGCACCGAATAGATTCTTACCCTTCAATTCATTCAAGGTAAAGAAAATTCCGAATGATCTAGCTAGCTGAGCTACGATAACTCTCTCAATACCATTAATAATGAATGTTCCGTGATCTGTCATCAATGGCAAATCAGCAAGAAACATTTCTTGCTCCTTAACAGCATCAAGCATCTTATTCTTTAGCTTGACCTTTACCTTTATTTGTCCTTCATATGAGAGCTTGTTTGTCTTAGCATAGTGCTCGTCATACTTTGGTCTTGAAAGCTCGAATCCTGTAAATGATAATTCGAACTTCTTCTTGGCATAGTCCTCAATTGGTGAGAACTCCTTCAAAACTTCGCCAATTCCCTTCTCTATCAACGCATTAAATGATGTCACCTGTGCCTCTACAAAATTTGGCAATGTTGTAAGAGGCTCCTTGAACCTACTGAAATATTTTTTTGTTGTATACATACAAAAACAAGAAAATTATACCGAGGGATTAATAATAAGCCTTATAATCCTTCAATTTCTTGGAATAACACAATCAGATGAAGTTGCTCATGAGTCTAGCAGATAAGGGGTGGGAGGTCAAGGGTTAAAAACTAGACGAGGTAAGGACACACTTACTCAATCCAATTCATTTCAAATGTTTTATTTCTTAAACAC
>CAZOGG010000011.1:0-9839 GCA_964579565.1 uncultured Candidatus Saccharibacteria bacterium
AGTCCAAGCATAAATGATCCACTGATATAGTCCTTAACTTTCTTTAATTCAGAATCTGAAATTGGATCTGTAATTACCTTTTTACATTCCTCTAGTAACACTTTCAATACTTCTTCCACTCTCTTGGTATCCACCCCAGCAGAAATAGTAAATAATCCATGATCTGTATATGCATCATTATTAGCATGAACATAATACCCCACCCCCATTTCTTCTCGAAGCTTCTGAAATAATCTAGAACTCATACCCTTTCCAAGCATAGTAGATAATACACTTAGAGCATATTCATATTTACTCTTAACATCAAGTGATCTGACCCCCAGAACAAGATGTGCTTGATCTGTCTCCTTAAATTTAACACTAATTTGAGGTTTAGATTGGGATTCAATAACCTTAACTTTATTTGATTTCTTGGAATTAGAAATTTTTGAGAAATATTTATTTATGTTTTCTAATATGTTCTTCTCATCAAATGAGCCCGACACAACTACAGTAGTGGCTTCTGCTACATAATGTTCATTACGATAATTTACAAAATCTTCTCTAATGAATTTCCTAACATTATCCTCTGTACCGCCAATATACCATCCTGCAGGTTGATCACCATACACCAAACTCATGAACAAATCATGAACATGCCTGTGTGGCATATCTTGATACATTCTAATTTCTTCAACAATCACACCTTTTTCCTTCTCAATTTCATTTGTTTCTAATAATGGATTTAGATAAATATCTGACACCACATCTAGGGCTATATCTAAATCTTTTGAATTAACCTTGGCATAGTATCCTGTGTATTCCTGAGATGTGAAAGCATTGTACTGTGCACCGATTGATTCTAATTCCTTTGAAATATCAATAGACTTTGGTCTCTTCTCTGTTCCCTTGAAGACCATATGCTCTAGGAAATGTGACAGGCCATTAGTCTGCTTATTCTCATATTTTGAACCAGTAGAGACCATAACCAGAACAGTTACAGCAGGATTATCCTTCATTGGTATAGTAATAACATTTAGGCCGTTTTCTAGTATTGTCTTATTGAAAGTCATGATGGAATGAGTGTAGCATAAAATTTGAGTAAGCAAAAAGGAGGTTGACGACAAGCGCCAACCTCCTTGCGGTGCCCCATCCCACTACCGGATAGGGTTGTGAACTGTTCGAATGGGTGTTAAGGCCTTCTCCAAGAAAGATCTCGACCTGACACTCATAATAGGATTAAGAATCACCATGACTAGCAATACAATACCTGGAATTGCCAGTGCAAGAAGTAGTTTTCTCATAGAGCTTTTGCTGTTTCTAATTAAAACATTATAAAAATATAAAGTCAACTATAATAGTTTAGCTTTCAACATATTCACACACTCCTCAACACTCATTCTCTCCTGCTTGCCTGTATCCCTATCACGAACTGTAATACCTGCGTCTTTCTCAATTGTATCGAAATCTATTGTCACACAGTACGGTGTACCTATCTCATCTTGTCTTCTATATCTCTTACCAATATTTCCATTATCATCGAATTCTACTGCCCCGAATTCTTTCCTGAGTATTTGATATATTTCCTTAGCCTTATCTATTAGAGCTGGCTTGTTCTTCAATAGTGGAAACACTGCAACCTTAACTGGTGCAACCTTCGGTGAGAATTTGAGATAAACTCGTGTTTCTTCATCTATCTTATCTTCTGTATAAGCATCAGAGAATACTGCCAACATTAATCTATCAACTCCAAATGTAGGTTCTATACAATGAGGTATGAATCTCTCCTTTGTCTCTTCATCGAAATACGATAGGTCTACCTTACTTAAATTAGCATGTGACTTAAGGTCATGATCTGTTCTATATGCAATTCCTAATAGTTCTTTCTGTCCGAATGGGAAATCAAATTCTGTATCTACACTTCTCTTGGAATAGAATGCTCTATCAGAATCTGCAACCTCTATCTTATGAATTTTTGATTCATTCAATCCCAAATCTTTAAGGAAAGAGACTTGCTCTAAATACAGTTCATCGAACTTTTCATCTACCTTTTTACTATCTCTTGGATCTACGAAATACTCTATTTCCATTTGCTCAAATTCACGAGAACGAAATACGAAATCTCTTGGTGCAATTTCATTTCTGAAAGCCTTACCAATCTGTGCAAGACCGAATGGAAGCTTGGGATGGAAACTGTCTATAATATTTTTGAAATTTACAAACATTCCCTGAGCTGTCTCAGGTCTAAGATATGAAATAGAATCCTCATTCTCAATTGCTCCAACATGAGTCTTGAACATCATATTGAATTGTCTTGCTTCACCAAGAGCACCTTCGCAATCAGGGCACTTGCTCTTATCTGCTAATTGATCCTCGCGGAATCTATGCTTACATTCCTTGCATTCAACCATTGGATCAGAGAATCCCCCAACATGACCACTAGCCTTCCATACATTCTGATTCATAAGTATAGCTGCATCTACTCCATACATATCATCTCTATCTGTAACGAACTTCTTCCACCACATAGACTTGATATTATTCCTCAGAGCAACACCATAAGGACCATAATCCCAACTTCCCGCTAGACCTCCATATATCTCAGAACCTTGATATACGAATCCCCTTCTCTTGGATAGAGAAATTATCTTTTCCATCTTTGTTTCTTCTTTTTGTGACATAATCTTGTTTTAATTGCTTATTATCTCATCTCCACTCTTAAATGTTGGATCGGTACTAAACCTTGTACTTAATGGACTTAGACTACTATTAAGTGACTGATTTGTAAAATCGTCTTGAGCATTGAATATCGATTCATTAACTATATTTAGAATTTGATTCACTTGAGTAATACTTGGATTAAGTGACACTTGGAATGCTACTTGTCTTCTCCTTTGAGAATTTGATGATGAACTATTAACATTTCCAAGTCTCCAGACTATCTGTCCATCAACCTTATTGTATGTAATATCTTCATCTGTTGGGCTAATCATATCTAACCATTTAACATATGAAGGTAAACTCGATCTAACCTCTGCTCCTGAAACTGAATTCGAAGTATTATCTACTGTCCATATTACTGTATATGTAGTTACTTGCTCTGCCTTAGGTGGTATTGGTCCAGTATTCTCGAATGGACCACTTGATCGAACAATCTGACCACTTAGACCAATATCAGAAGATATCTTGATCTTTCTATTGGCACTTGATGCAACAGCTTCGGGTACATTTGCTTCTGAATTTCTCTTGCCTTGTACACTTACTGACAGATTAACCTCTGGATTTGATATCGGCTTTGTCTGACTACCCATATTTCTTGGAATTATACTGAAACTTACTCTTCCACTATCACCTGCACCAATATTCTTCAAATCACTTGTAGTTATAGAATTCCAAACAATTTCGTTATTTGCTGACAGATACAATCCTTGATCTGGAATAACTGAAGCCTTGTCGAATGCACTACCAGATAACTTCACATGTACTTCTCCATTAATAATTGATGTTGGCAAATTATTGAAATAAGTAACATCAATTGTAATTGGAGAATCGAATTTACCAACATACTCTTGTAATTCGGATTCACCGTCCATAGATACTCCAACTGTAATGAATGGTTTCTTGATGCCGATCTCCTGTATCGCAGATACATATTCTGTGCCAATTTGTTTATCATTTCTTACACTTTGTGCACCAGCATTGAATCTGAATACTCTAGTCTCATCATCCTGACCATCTAATTTACCCTTTATTTTCAATGTTTTCTTGCCGCCCGGTGGAATATCGCCGATTTTCCATACATTATTATCTGCAAGTGGCTTGATACTTGATGAAATAAATGAGAATCCGAATGGATATGAAGTACTAATCAATAGATTCTTTATAGTTTCCTTGGAATTGGAATTCATAGTTAAAGTAAATTCGAATTCTTGTCCTGAATTGATCTCGGTAAATGAAGATACTGAAAGATTAAGTGGAGATGAGCTTATTAACAAATCAAATGTCTTCTGCTTTTGAAATACAGCACTTGATCCCTTAACTCTATATTCTACTGTAACCTTTATTTCCTTCTTACTATTCTCTTCACCGTACACTATCGCCTTAACATTCTTGGTACCCTGCCCTCCAGCATCAATATCTGGAATTAACTCTCTTATATTCTTTAGTTCTTTGGTTGAATCATCAACATCAACAGTACCAGCTGGGAAATCAATAGATAAGTCTACTGTTTCTAGCTTGATATTGTTCTTATTAGTTACTTGCACATCGAATGCTATAGGCTCACCACCAGCAACAGATACTGGGCCGTTTATTGTTATATCAATATTATTTGCTGATACTATATTTGAGCCATTGAACAGAAGATAAGCACCAGCACCTAATGCTAGAATGAATATAATTATCGAAAAGATGAATAGCTTTGTAAAAAATGACATTGATGAATCCTTATATCTCTTATTAAGTTCTACTTGCTCATAAACTTCCTTGGGATGTTCCCAATCTGTCTTTACATCTACCGGTTCAACAGATGATAGGAATTTCAGCCGTCTCTTGGTCCTGATGTCTGGAGAACCTCTCGAGTATAGAGATCTCTTCATCTCATCAATTCTACTTTTGTCCTCTTGATTCATATTTCAATTATTATATCACGATAAATTACAATTGACTTTCTTGCAATGCTTGATTGATTAGCTTGATAATATCTTGCTTATCCTGATTAATACTTGATATTAGTGAGGAATTAACATCATTATTATCTAAGTACTTATTAATATTATCTGCATTCCTAATATATCCCAATGTATTAAGTATTCTAAGTACAGTCAGATACTCCACAGCATCTGAATCTTCGAAATTATTTCTATATATATACTCAACAATATCGAACAATTTCTCATTCTTCTCTTCACCATGCAATAATCTCCTAAGTAATTTCAAAATCTTAATTTGAAGAATACTGGGTTTGTTCGTATTCTCTATTTCCCCAGCTCCAGTAAGTCTCCATACTTCCTTGCCTCTCACCACTGATACATTTGAGAAATTAAAATCCTGCACATGATACTTCAGCTTAGACTTCGATAGTCTGATGCCCTGCGCTACTGCTCCAATCATTCCGAATTCCTTGGTGAAAAGCATGATAAATTTACCCGCTTCTCCATATGGCGAGTTATGAACAACAAATGCCGGTGTTGTGTATATATGATGCATTTTACCTATCTATATCCAAGCTTGCCTTGTATTCTCCAATATCAATACTTTCTGTATTTGTAGATCTAAATACAATATCTCTAAGAAGAGTGGCTTCTGCGATCACACTCTTGTTCATAAGTATAAACTCCTTGGTTATATCATCTGTCTGAACAACTAGAACGGCCTTGTCCCTTATCGTTAGTTGTTTAGTCTTTCTTAGATCTTGTATTGCACGAATGAACTCTCTTACATTTCCCTCTGACTTTAATTCAGGAGTTATCTTGATATCTAATTCAACTTCATTTGTTAGTGTCTTGTCTAATACAATTTCTTTAACATTTACTTCGTCCTTAATTAAATCAAGTAAATCATTGGATAATTTCATTGAAGACTTTATCTTTAATTTTGAAAGTGGTTGTCTAACATTTAACTTGGCCTTCATTCTTGCTTCAAGTCCAAGTGATGCGAATCTCCTGATTTCTCTCATGTATTCAATTGTCTTAGGATCGAACTTAGAAGCTGTAGGCCATGAATCCAAGTGCACACTTTGCTTATCACCTCTTAATCTTAGATATATATCTTCTGAGACGAAAGGCATAAATGGTGCGAGAACCTTCACTAATCCCAATATAACTTCTCTTGTTGTGTTTAGAGCTTTTGATTTCTCATTTATATCCTCACTCTTGAATCTATCTCTAGATCTTCTGACATACCAAGTAGACAAATCATCAATGAAATCAGCAAATGGTCTAGATGCTCGATCTATTTCATATTTCTCGAGACTGTCTGTTACTTCCTTTTGTAATTGATATAGTCTAGCTAGTATCCATTGATCTAGAATGTTATTGCTTACTGTCTTTGGTTCATTACCCGTAGCGTACATTTCGTAGAATGTAACGACATTATTGAGACGTCCAATATGCTTCTTAACCACCTCATCCACACCCCTCTCAGCAAATGCTACATCTTGAGCATGTACCACTGGTGATGACATAAGATAATATCTCAATGCGTCTGCACCGTATTTATTTACAATCAACATTAAGTCTGGATAATTCTTCTTTGACTTGGACATTTTCTGTCCATCTTCTGCAAGTAGAAGTCCATTAACTACAACTTTCTTGTATGGAGTCTTGCCGAATAGTGCTACACCAAGAACAAGCATAGAGTAGAACCAACCTCTAGTCTGATCCAATCCCTCTGCGATAAAGTCCGCAGGATATCCCTTATTCTTTCCAAGAATCTTGGCAAATGGCCCTGGCTTAGGATTGAAATCGCATTTATTGAATGGATAATGAGCCTCACCGAATGGCATTGATCCAGACTCGAACCAACAATCGAATACTTCTGTAATTCTTGTTAGCTTATTACCCTTCTCTGATACTAACTTGATATCATCAATGAATGGTCTATGTAAATCTAGTTCATATTCTTCATTGTGAGGTAATGGACAGAAATCTAGTTTAGATGGTTCTGCATTAAGATTGAAATGATCAGATGTACCACGCATAGCCACTGACTGCTCTCTATCTAATCCAAGTGAAGCTGATTTCAAAAGGAAAATAGGTGTGTCATGAGACACAATCAGAATGTTTTTGCCTTCGTATTTATCCTCAAGACCATATAGAACATCTCCAACCCTTTTCTTTATATCTACATAATTCTCTCCACCTTCTATAGTCTTTGTAAATCTATCCTCATGTGCGAAGTTAGTTGAGAAATCCTTGAATGTCTTGCCTTCCCATACTCCTGCATTTAATTCCGCTAACCTAGGCTCCATTATTATATTCTTGGAATCGAAACCGATTATTCCAGAGATTATCTCTGCTGTTTCCTTGGTTCGTATAAATGGTGAGCAGATAATTATGTCTATCTTCTTACTCTTTAGCCATTTACCTGCATCTGTTGCTTGCTTCTTACCCAACTCAGTTAAATGATGTAGGTTATTCTCAACTGTACTGATTACCATCTTCACATTATTCTCTGCTTCACCATGACGGCATGTATAATAAGTGTTCTTGGCTTTGCTGTATTTCTTTAATTCCTCAATTGAACCAATAACCTTCAAGTCACCTGTTTTGTCTTCTTTCCACACTGGTAGAGGCGCACCCCAGAATCGTGATCGGGAAATAGCCCAGTCGCGAGCATTCATCAACCAATTACCGAACCTTCCTTCCCCAATCTCTGTTGGTGTCCATTTTATCTTCTTGTTCTCCTTAACTAATTTGTCTCTGAATGAACTGACCTTCACAAACCATGATGAAGTAGCATAATTTAGAAGTGGTGTATCACATCTCCAGCAATGTGGATATGAGTGAATTATCTTCTCCTTTGCAAAGAGTGTATTGTTCTTGGCTAGGAATTTAATTATTTCTACATCGGCCTTCTGATGATCTTCCTTGGGCTTAACATCTTGTCCTGCGAAATCTGTTACTTCTGATTTGAATTTACCATTGGTTCCGACATGTTGAATGAAAGGTAAATTGTGCTTGATTGATAAATCATAATCATCAGCTCCGAATGCTGGAGCGATATGTACAATTCCTGTACCGTCTTCTGTAGTTACAAACTCCGCACCGTATACTTTCCAGCCGTTCTCTTTGTTAACTAACTTGGAATCATTAACATAATAATCGAAAACAGGTTTGTAAGATTTGCCTACAAGCTCGACACCTTTCATTTCCCTATCAACGACATAATTAACCTTAATTGCTGAAAGTCTACTCTTAGCAAGTATATAATTCTCATTTTCTATCTTCACTTTCACATATTCGATATTAGGATTAATTGCTAGAGCAACATTTCCTGGAAGTGTCCAAGGTGTTGTAGTCCATGCCAAGAAATATGTATTCTTCTCTTCTGTTAATTCAAATTTAACATAAACAGAAATATCTGTGATGTCCTTATAACCCTGACTTACCTCAAAATTTGAAAGCGTTGTCTCACAACGAGGACAAAGATTCATAGACTTGAATCCTTCATATATCAATCCCTTTTTATATAATTCAGAGAAAGCCCACCATACTGATTCTGTATAGCTAGCATCCATAGTTCTATAATCATCATCCATATCAACCCATCTTCCAAGACGAGGAATGATCTTCCTCCAATCATCTGCATAACGCATTACACTTGCCTTGGCCTTGGCATTGAAGTTCCCTATTCCATAATCCACTATGTCTTTCTTTGAAAGAAGTTTTAGTTCTTTCTCGATAATATTCTCAACTGGAAGACCGTGACAGTCCCAACCCCAACGTCGACGAACATTGTAACCTTGCATTGTCTTGTAACGAGGAATTATATCCTTCACAGTTCCAGGTATAACATGACCATAATGTGGCTCTCCTGTAGCGAACGGTGGTCCATCGTAGAACACGAAGTTGCCCTTTGGTGAAGGCTTGTCTAGAGATTTCTTGAAGATATCGTTCTTGATCCAATAATCAAGTATTTTCTCTTCTGTTTCTGATACTTTACTCTTTAAATTACTATTTGGCTCCATATTTACCTATTCTAGCATTTTTAAGGAAATTATGAAGGTTTGAACCTACATCCTCTTCGGAACCTTGATTCCTAGTACCCACAGACCATTTGTCATTATTTGAGCGAATAGCTTTGTAACCAATACTCTATACGGAGAAATTGGATCCTTCTCATCTATTATTTGATTATTGGCATAATATGAATTAAATGCAGATGATAATTCTGTTAAATATGTAATGATATGATGCGGAGCGTATTCTAATCTTGCTCTCTCAATTATTTCAGGGAATCTAACAAGTAATTTCTCAAGCGTGTCTACTTTGTCGGGCAAAGCCTCAACTTTCTTAATTTCTGATGACTTGGCAATTATGGCATTCGCTCTCACTGCAGAGTATTGCAAATATGGTCCAGAATCTCCCTCGAATGACACTGCCCTGTTGGGATCATAGATAATATCTCCGCCGATTGACTGGCGTAGTATTGTGTATTTCAAACCGGCAATGGCGATTTGATTTTTAATTTCAACTTTCTCTTCTGATGAGAATTCTCTATCAACAATCTTCTGCTCTACTAATTCCTCAAATTCAGAGATCAAATCATCAGCAGAAACTATATTTCCCTTTCTTGATGACATCTTGCCGGAACTTGGTCTCAATAATCCATGACTAATATGCTTTGTCTTATTAGCAAATTCTGGATTAATTTCCCTTAAAGTAGCTAGAATAACCTTGAAATATGCACTCTGTTCGTTTGCAGTGACTACAATTGATTCAGATAGATCAGGATACATATCAAATTTCTGTTTGGTTAATCCTAATTCCTTAGCTTCATATGTTGGCAATCCTTGAGAGTTGATAAATACTCTTGTATGTTCGCCGAATTTCTCTCCAGGGAAAATAACCGCTCCATCGCTTTCCTGAAACACTCCCTTAGCTAGGAATTCTCTTACAATCTTTACCCCATCATCTGCTACTTCACTTTCAAAAAAGAAATTATTAAATTTCGTTCCCAATTTCTTATAAATTTCATCGAAATATTCTAGACTAATTCTTCTTCCTTCATTGTATATTTCATTTATCTTGGAATCAGACTTTTCGAAAATCTTTTTGTTTATTTCTGTTATTTCTTTCTTTGCTATTTCATCTTCATCGTATTTGTTATTACCAAGTACATACATATCTCCCAGATAC
>CAZOGG010000012.1:0-6512 GCA_964579565.1 uncultured Candidatus Saccharibacteria bacterium
CCATACGACCTCTGGTACCCTTAGGGCAATCAGGTGTTGGATTAATTCCGAATACGGTGTCTGTGAATGGAATCTCCTTCTTGAACTGTTCAGGAAGATCAGAGAACTGTCTGTCCACCATCACCTTAATACTTCCTTCAATTGGTATAGGCTTACCCCCACCTTCTGGTAATTTACCAACAAGTCTCTGGGCAATAGCGAGAATAAGGGTTGGTGCGATTAGGTAAGGATCTACACCCATATCTATTAGTCTTGGTATAACTCCTGCAGCATTGTTGGTGTGTAGTGTTGAGAACACTAAGTGACCAGTAAGCGCAGCTTGCACAGCAAGCTGCGCAGTTTCCTTATCTCGGATCTCACCCACCATGATGATATCTGGGTCTTGTCTAAGAGTTGTACGCAATCCAGAAGCAAATGTATATCCAATCTCAGGATGAACCTGTGACTGACTTACACCATCCATATTGTATTCAATAGGATCCTCAAGAGAAAGCACATTGGCACCCTCTCTATCAACTTCATTTAGCATAGAATATAGTGTAGTAGACTTACCGGAACCTGTTGGACCAGTAATTAAAATAAGTCCGTATGGTCTACTTATAGCCTCCCTGAAATAGGCCAAATTCTTCTGTGATAGACCCATTTCATCTATCTTCTTCACTCCCTTCTCCTGATCCAAGATACGCATCACCACCTTCTCGCCATAATAAGCGGGAAATGTAGATACACGGAAGTCTATCTTTCTTCCATCGATTCTCGCTGAGAATCTTCCGTCTTGAGGCTTTCTCTTCTCATCAAGCTTCATATTTGAAAGAACCTTAATACGAGCAACAACCGCACTGTGAACTTGTGAAGGTAATACTAGACTTGTATTTAATGTACCATCGACACGGAATCTAACACGAACCTTGTCTCTCATATGTTCAATGTGCACATCAGATGCATTACCCTCTGTAGCATATCGAACTATTGTTGCCACAATTTTAACAACAGGTGCGTCTTCTATAATTATTGCGTTCGTATCCTTCTCTGTTTTGCCCTTTTTAACGTCTACTGTAGCTTCATTATCTATAGAAAGAACAGTTTCAAGCTCAGAAAGAGCCTTGGACACCTCTCCACCAATACCCTTATATAGACCGATAACCTTGGTATAATCTTCCTCACTAATCAAATATATTTTGTAAGGAATATTACTCTTTGAAGCAATGAAATTAAGTGCATCTCTAGCCTCAATATTATCAGGATCAACAATACCAACCTCAAGAGTTCCCTCTCTAAGTCCTATTGGTACGAATTTATAATGAGTCGCTGATTCTTCAGGTATATAATCAAGCGCCTCGAAAGGTACATTTGCCTCCCCAAGACTCTTGATGGGCATATTGAGGAATTCTCCACGAGCAGTAAGAATATCCTCTGGATGAATACCCATTTCGGTTAAGATAAGATCAAGAGTCTCTCCTTCTCCGGTTCTCTTTTTAATCTCACGTATATCATCTTTTGTTATAAGATTTTTATTTAGAAGTATATCAACAACACTCATATAATATTATTTAGTTCTTGGTGCTACGGACTTATTTATTGATGAGTTAGACTGACCAGGAAATGGCACGAATGGATTTGCTCGACCAACATTCTGAGGTGGAACATCGATACTATAATCCAATAGAGACTTGTAGACAGCTCCCTTAAAGAAATTAGGATCAATCTCCAATGAACTAACCTCCCTAAGTAAATTTAAAGCTCTAGACCCAACAACTGCAGTATCCCCAGATCCTTCTGGAAGAGTTGATTCTAATGAATTAATAGATGAATCGCTAGGAGTACCAGTTGAATAGAAGTACCCCAAAGCACTTAATAGTAAGATTATTACGAATACAATTATTGTTTTTTTTGATGATGATTGTTGATTCATAATTTTATTGTTTTAGCCAATATGTCTTTAATTCTACATCATAATCATATATATTGGTTTCATTTGCTGATACATTTATCTTTGATATATCTAGTACTCTTAGACTTGATTCAATTGACTTTAACAACTCGGTAAATGATTTATAACTTGCAGATACTTCAAATGACAGTGTTACAACTTCGTACTTTGATAGATTACTTCCAAATGATGCAACTTCAGCTCCTGTTGGGTCTGTATTTATTGCCTTTGTTACAGAAGATTCGTTCGTTGCACTTGTCTTAACATTTCTCAAAGTAAGTCCATGCTGTTCACCAATTCCCTTTATATCAATGATTAGACGAACATTGTCTATATTGTTTGGTACTATCTTATCTAGACGCTTCCTGTCATTCTCATCGATAGAATTATAAGTTTTTAATACTTCATCTCTAACTTTAATTAACATCTCTACATTCTTTAATGCCTGTTCATAGCCAGCATTTACTGTATTTATAGTCTTAATTTCATCAATTTTAGTTTTTGTGAAAGTGAAATATAGTCCGACAGCAAGTATTAAAAGTAGTATTGGTGCAACGCCTTTATTCATATGATTATTAATTATTAGTGTTTAAAGTTGCATCGACCGTGTTCTGATATAACAAATCCTTGGAACTTAACAATCCACTAAAGCTGAAATTGATCTGACCATCCTCGCCTTCCTCCAAATCAGCAACAACAGGGTTCTTGATAACCTTGTTCTTGCCGAATTTGTCTGATTTGCCGAATACATCTGATTGGAAAGCTATAGAATTATAATTCTTAGCAACACCCTGCATTCTAATCTGCACACTTTCTGGACTACCATCAACCTGAGAGAAATCGAATGAATCAAACATAACTGTTTCTATAGTTAATTGATTAATTATCGGGAAAATCTCAGAAACACTAAGATGCTTCTGGAATAATTCCTTGCTAATCTCAATTTTTGTACTGAATTTCTTCAAATCTTCTATAAGAGAAGTGTTAAATCTCTTCTCGCTATCCTTCAATTGTTGCTGATATGTATCCTGAGCTTTTTTGAGTACACCAATCCAGACAACACTACCAGCCGCTCCCGCTATAGAAGCAATGAATAGTATTATGGATATAATCATTACTATACTAGTACCGCCACTGTGTACTGCAACAACCTTTGTTGATGAGTCACTTGTGACTAAAGGTTTCTTGGGTATAAATGATGTTTGAAATTTAGTCTCCATTCAATAGAGAATTATACTAGATTTATAAAGTAAAATCGATAGCAAATATGTGTATATCTTATTAGCCCACTTATTAATCTAACTCAGAAAGCCTTCTCATAGCACAACCGATAGCAACTGCGAACTCTGGACCAGCCTGAATGAAGTGTTCTGACAAGAAAGCCGGTGTCTCAAGTCTTGAGAATGGATCAGCATATATAACCTCAGTCTGGAAGCTTATCTTAGCTAAGTCAGTAAGGCCCTTGAGCAGAACTCCCCCACCAGTAAGTATAACCTTACTAATATTCTTCATGTATTTCTTCTGATAACTTAGCATGGTGGCATTAGCTTCATAGAATACATAATCAAGATTAACAGTTATTATCTCAGTTAATTCCTTATATTCTGGACCACCCTTAAGTCCGTTTATTCTTTTTAGATTCTCTGCTTCACTAATACTTAGACTTAATGACTTTGAAATTGCTAGGGTTATATCTTGACCTCCTCTATTTATAATATGCGATGCTCTAAGTATTCCTCTTTCGATAATATACAGCTTTGTAACACTTGCCCCCATATCAATTATCATAACCGCACTAATACCCTGATCTACAACAGCTCTTATAGAACTGAATAGCTCTATTTCATAGAATGATGGCTGAATTCCACTACCCGCCATTATTGACTGATAGTTATTAACATACTCATTGTGAATAGCTACAACCAATACATCCCTGTTGTTCTGCTTTGGTACTTGATTAATATCCTTATTTGGATTCTGTGCATCATCTTCTGGTGGATAATTATCTTCCTTAGGAATAATAGAATAATCGATCATAACTTCATTCATAGGTACTGGAATGTATTTCCTTGCTTCAAGGGAAATAACATCAGGTAATTGCTTATCAGGTACAGAAGGAACACTTATAAATGAAATTAGACTCGAAGATAGTGGAAGCGCTACTCCTGCGGATAATGTTGTTGTCTTTGACTCTCTGAGAATATCTCTCAAAGCTCCAACTATCTTCTCTACTGGGAGATTCGTCGCTCTACCAACCTCAATTCCAGAATATGGCCCAAGTGCGAGCTCACCATATGTCTCAAGAACTGCCTTTCCCCTCTTTTTCTTTACTTGAACTACCTTTATAGCAGAAGAACCAATATCAACACCAAGCACGCTTTGACTCTTGCTTGAAAATATAGAGAATATACTACTCATGAAACTCATGCAGACATTATATCACAAGCTTCAATTAGTGTAGAATGATATGATGTTAAAAATTATAGAATACATAATTGATTTCATATTTCCTCCCAATAAATATGAAATTAAAATAAGGAATGCCAGTAAAGAAGATCTTTATAATGAATTTTCATTTAAAAATAGAATTAATACTTCTATATATCCATATAAGGAGCCATTGATTAGAGAATTAGTGTGGCAAATTAAATACAAAAAGAATAGGAAAGCTATAGAAATAGCTGGGTACTCCATTTACCTTGAGCTTATCAAGTTCAATCAGCCATTATTATTAATTCCAATTCCAATTTCCAAAATCAGAATGAAAGAGCGAGGCTATAATCAATGTGAATTGATTATAAATGAAATTATAAAATTAGATAAACATAATGTACTCCACAAAAATTATGATCTACTAGTGAGAGAAGTACACATAGACAAACAAACCCACAAAAACCGCAAGGAGAGGCTAGATAATACCAAAAATATATTCGGTATCAGAGGTGAAACAGATAAAAATCAGAAAATAGTAATAATTGATGATGTTACTACTACAGGTAGTACTCTAAGTGAAGCGGTGAAGTGTCTGGAGCAGGCAGGATACTTCAATATCTCTACTTTAACTCTTGCTCACTAGTAACATATACCCTACCCTCATCTATTGAAATTGGAATTATCTCATACTTAATATCCGTATCACTAATATCGACACCAATTGCATTACCATTTTTCGTATTAACTGAGAAATCCTGATCAAATACGAAATTGCCCAAGGAATAGAATATTCTCTTACCCATATAATCCTCAATTTCCTGAACCACATGTGGATGTGTACCAATTACCAAATTTGCACCAGAATCAATGAACTCATGCGCTAATTTTTGCTGTCTCGGATTAGACTTTGTCTTGTATTCATCACCCCAATGTGTAAATACAGTTACAAAATCACATGTATCCTTCAATTTATTTATTTCTTCTATTATCGGAGATTCATTGAAAGTGAATAGATCATGATACCCTACGAAACATAGATCCTTGCCGTTCTTATTGAACAATAAAGATAAATTAGTTTCATTTCTTGGTGAGCCGAATGACTTAATACCAACATTATTCAGATTATCTATTGTTTGATTATAACCATCAATGCCGAAATCTTGAGCGTGATTATTGGCAAGATTGAGAATATCAAATCCAGCATCTTTCAAAACACTAGAGTAGCTAGTATCAAATGTAAATCTTAATATCTTATTATTCTTCCTTGCCACTGACTCGTTATTTGTAATTGTTCCCTCAAGATTACCTACCACAATATCGTATTTAGAGAATAAGTCCTTAACCCCAGAGAAAATCCTATCCTTACCATTCTTATCCGCATACCAAGACACACCCCTGTCCAACATAATATCTCCGACAAATAGAATTTTGATATTTTGTCTTTCTGTTTCCTTCAATTTCACCACTTGTTCAGTGTCGAAATGGAGATAGTCTATAGAATAAGAATAAACTGATACTAGAATTAAGAGTAGAATAATTAATTTAACTGAATTATTCAGTGATCTTGCCATCGAAATGTTCTGTATCTGATTCAGCCTCTTGCTTGGTACTATGTACTACCCCATCCTTATGATGTGGTGGCATATATAATGAGTATAATTTCATAGAATCATTAGAAGAATTAATTATATTGTGCTTAACACCAACTGGCACAATCACCACACTTCCATCTGATATTTCATGTTCAATTCCATTTAATACTGCCTTTCCATTTCCCTTCTCTATTCTCAAGAACTGATCTACATCATGAACTTCTTCGCCTATGTCTTCGTTGGGCAATAACGACATGATTACTAATTGACTATTCTTGTCTGTATATAGCACCTTTCGGAAATTATCATTCTCAAGTGAGGCCTTCTCAATGTTTGTTGTATATCCTTTCATATTAATATAATTAGTTGATAATACAGCAATTATACCATCAAATGTTTACAGTAAATTAAGATCCGCTGGAGTAATACTCCAGCGGATGAATTCAATTCGTCACTTATGCCCTTGAGGCATAGTATCGACAAAATGAATCGAGTTTGCCATCTGGCCGAATCACATGGGTACAGCATCTGTCGATCCTGTCTTCATCCCATGTTCC
>CAZOGG010000012.1:6612-9813 GCA_964579565.1 uncultured Candidatus Saccharibacteria bacterium
TGTAGGCGTCCTCCCAGACAGAAACATCGGCTGGAAACTAACACCTCGTATATGAAGATGAGACTTGGCAAAGTCAACCGTTGACCACATATGGCCTAGATTGAGCCTGTTTACTGTCATGGCCAATGTAATGGGTATACCGACCTTGGCGCAGTTTGCAATTGCTTGCACACGCAAGTCCCGAAGATCTGAACCCCTCAATTCAGCTTGACCTTGTTGCTGTGGGCCATCGAATTGCAAATAGAGTTGGATATTATCGAACTCATTGAAAAGTTTACCCATCTCATCCACGAATTCCTTATCTTTGGCGAAACGAACACCGTTGGTATTTATGACAAGATAATCAATATTCTTATTCTCCCTGATCCATCGCACTAACCTCAGGAATTCAGGGTGAATTGTTGGTTCTCCTCCCGATAGCTGAAGGATTTCAATGTGCCCCTTTTGTTGGAGCACACCGTTAATCCTATTTATAATGTTATCGAAGTCATAATACTTCAAAGCATTACCAGAGATACCTCTTGGCGAATCTGCGAAGCAAGTTGGACAAGCCAAATTGCATGAATCGACAATTTCAATCAACGCAACACATGTTGACAGTTTTTGAAATTCACCGATTCTAGATGGATTAGTAGCATTGGAACCAAGCATTGCATCTCTACCACCACCAACTGGAGAACAACTTGTTCCACAACCACATGACCCACGATTCTCAGGTCTTCCTTGAGCATGCCAATAGAATCTGGAGTCACTTGAGATCACAGTCTCTCGGAGACCATGCTCTGTGCAAGTTCTACGCATTACGATCTTTGAGATTCCGTCGGCCATGGGCACACTAACCACCACACCCTGAATTGATTTGTGACACACAGGACACTTGGTCATCGTGCGCTTAACTTCTTTCTCACTCAACAGAGGCAATCTGTAGATTGTTGTCATTTGAACTCCTTATGATAATTGTTGTACTATTTCTCCAATAAAACATTACCATATAAGCAATTTACCTCAAAACATATTAGAAAATATTACCACCCATACCAATTATCAATGCACAAGTTGCAAAAGCAAGAGTCAAAAATATAAAGATAAAAATAAAAGAAGCGCCAATAAGCCTTATTATTAAGTCTAATACATTTTTCCATGTTGCATCTCTTGGTCTAGCGCCTTTAGAAACAATCGCAGCAGATACATAAGCAATTAATATATCAACTAATGATGTAAATAAAATTTGAATACTGTAATTTAATTTAAGAGTAAATAGGCTGGTTATTATTGAGAGAAAAAATAATGATGACAATATTATAAAGATAGTGAACTTTATCTTTTTTTGATATGCACTATGTTCAATATTTATACTAATAGGTGAAGTTGTAGATATTGGAGTTGATAGCGATGCAAAAGCTTCTTCAACATCATTTGCTGTCCAACCATTTGAGATCAAATTACTTTTTATAATACTTTCTGAAACATTCTTTGCTTTCTCAGACTTAATATATGTAATAATTTCTGGGGAAATCATGGTTTTAATTTTTATAGCGCTTTATAAAATACAGACAGTAGTATAACACGAATAATCCAGCGAATATCTGTATTGAGGATAAATTTAATATAAGACTATTAGTTGGCTTTATAAATTCAATAATAACTCTGAATAATAAATAAAGCATCATGAATATCGAAAATAGATCACCATTCTTTAGTATTTGCTTATTTTCAACTTTCTTTAAGAAAATCCAAACAAGAATTAGAAATAGTATTTCATATAATGAAGTCGGATGTCTTGGTAATCCAT
Source organism: uncultured Candidatus Saccharibacteria bacterium (assembly GCA_964579565.1). Classification (GTDB taxonomy): domain Bacteria; phylum Patescibacteriota; class Minisyncoccia; order Phycocordibacterales; family PALSA-1337; genus CAIOGI01. The sequence continues at coordinate 8,405 of CAZOGG010000012.1, forward strand.
CACCTTGGTCAAATGCCCAAGGTAAATTTGATACATTCCCCACTGTCCCATCCGAGACACCCTTTAAAAAGCAACCGATTCGACCAATTATTATTCCCAATATTAAAGGGTAGACAAACAAATCACCAGTTTTTCTTTTAATACCTATTATTTTCTTTACTATTTCAACACCAACAAATCCTCCAATCAACCCTCCTGCTATAGTTTGATTACCAATATAATAAATCCACGAAGTTGGATTCATAAACAACTCCGGATTCTCAAGTGAGGCAATCAATCTAGAACCAATGAAAGCACCAATTGCCATTCCAATTATTATCATTGTTTCAGCATTTGGTGAAAGCGGGTCTTGAGTCTTAAATTTCCTAATATATATGAAATATCTATACCCAATAAAAAAAGCGAGTAATTCAAAAACTGCGTGTGATTGTATAACGATATTTCCAATACTGATATCAATGGGAAAAGTCACAATGTATTAATTATACCATCAAATGTTTACCGAATGAGCGCATTTCGTCAATTATTGGGCTTAATTTCAAACCTATTTTTGTAATGAAATATCCATGTTCACCCTTTTCAATTATCAAATGGTCTTCGAGATGCTTCAATTTCAATGTTAATGTCCTTGTACTAATACCAGACAAAGCTCTCTCCATTTCACAAAATCTCATTTCCTTATTATTCAATAGATTATTAACAATAAGCATTGTCCATCTATCAGACAATAAATCTGCAACAAGCGTAACTGGGCATTTCTTATGATTTTTGTCCTGCCTTTTCATTATTCAAAATTCTATTACAACAATTAGCTTTTGTAAATACTTTACTTTGTAAAGTACATAGTGTTACAATTAGGCCATTAAAAATATTAATAAATAAAATTATGTCTACATGGAATATTGATCAGGCGCATTCACTTATTGGATTTAAAATTAAACATCTAGTTATATCTACTGTAAAAGGCAGATTTGATGATTTCTCAGGCAAGGTTACTGCTGACAACGACAATTTCGACAATGCACAAATTGAATTGAGTATAAATACAAAGAGCATTAATACCAATCAAGAACAAAGAGATAATCATCTTAGATCCCCAGAAATGTTCGATTCTGCTAGTTTCCCTACAATGAACTTCGTATCAACTTCATTTAAGAAATCAGGAGACTCATATGTAGTTGATGGAAATTTAACTCTTAAGGGAGTTACAAAACCAGTAAGCCTGAACGCTAGCTTCGATGGAATTGTTATGGGTATGTATGGTAAGAGAGTAGCTGCGTTTACAGTTACAGGATCATTAAATAGACAAGATTATGGTGTTTCTTGGAATGCAGTTATGGAAGCGGGAGGATTGGTAGTAGCAAATGAAGTGAATCTAGATATCAATGTTGAGTTGATTGAGGGGTAAA
>CAZOGG010000013.1:0-9597 GCA_964579565.1 uncultured Candidatus Saccharibacteria bacterium
GCAAGTGTAATCAAGTCAGTACCAGACAAGAACAAGAAATATTTCGGACTTGAAGCATATGGTGATCTTAATTTAGATGGGAATGAGGATGTGGCATTTATAATTAAGAGAAAGGATGAAATAAGAGGTGATCTATACTATATCTCTGCATCGCTCAAAGTTGATGATGGTTATGAGGGATTGAATCTACTATTTCTTGGAGATAAGGAAATTCCAGGCCAAATTATAATTGAAGATGGAATAATAGGCGTTGAGTTAAACAAAACAATATTCTATGCACAGATAATTGACAATGAGATAAAGGAGTTGGTATACTAGTCACAATGAAAAATATGTTACAAACTATATTTAAGGTCGTGCTGATTCAGGAAATTAATTCCAGAGTTGGTGTTTGTAATGTATCATAAAACTTTAAGATAAATTACAAGAACGAGCTCTGGAATGACCCAGAGCTCGTTTTGCATTATGTGCAAAATTGTACAAAGCTCAACATTGGAGGATATGTGAGTGCAAGAATATCAGACGAGTACGTTGTCTACAGAAGTAAGAGGAGTCGAGAACAATTCATTGACAAACCAACACATGGTGCTACTGGTTGGATTTTGGACGATGGTTGTATGATCCAAGTAAATTTCTTTGATAAACCAGGTGAGCCAAAAGGTTGGCTGAAACTATCTGATTTCAAGGAAAGACAAGGACAGTTTAGGAAAAGCAATAATAGCTTCTACCAAGCTAGGCCATATTTACTTCGAGTGAAGATTCGATCACGGGAGTCGAGTCATGCATTTCCGGGATGCTCGTATCATATGAGTAGACACAGTACAACCTGATTTAATTATGGGTTGTGCAGCACCGCCTGGCTTTCGAGCTAGGCGGTTATTTTATTTACTATAAGTCAATTCTGCTATAATATAGCTTCATGAGTATATTTAAGATCTCACAGAAAATGCAGCCTGCTGGTGATCAGCCTAAGGCTATTGAATCCTTGGTTAAGGGGCTTAAGAAGGGTATGAAGAAGCAAACTCTATTCGGAGTTACTGGTTCAGGTAAGACATTTACTATGGCAAATGTAATAGCTCAGCATAGTAAGCCTACTCTTATAATCGCCCATAACAAGACTCTCGCTGCTCAATTAGCTCAAGAGTATAAGGAATTCTTCCCAGAGAATGCTGTGCATTATTTCGTATCATATTATGATTATTATCAACCTGAGGCCTATATGCCAGTTACAGATACATATATTGAGAAGGAGGCTATGATAAATGAGGAAATTGATAGACTTAGACATGCATCAACACAAGCTCTACTTACTAGAAAGGATGTGATTATTGTTGCTTCTGTATCTTGTATTTATGGTTTGGGTAGTCCTAAAGAGTATGAAAGTGTAAATTTGAAAATAGCCAAAGGCATGGAAATATCTAGAGCTGATCTTATAAGAAAGTGTATTGATATTCATTTCGAAAGAACTAATGCAGATATTGAATCTGGCCAATTCCGCGCACTTGGTAACATGCTAGAAATTATGCCTGTAAATGACAGAACAATATATAGAATAGAATATGATGGAAGTGTTATATCAAATATTATAGAAATAGACCCTGTATCAAGATCAATAAGGGCAGAGCATGAGGTGATTTTCCTTTTCCCTGCGAAGCATTTCATAAGTACAGATGAACAGTCACAGAAGGCTATAAAGACCATTCAAGCTGAACTAGTTGATAGACTTAAGGAATTAGAGAAAGCTGGCAAGAATCTAGAAGCAGAAAGACTTAAGAGAAGAGTTAAATACGATTTAGCACTCATTAGAGAAGTAGGATATTGTAATGGTATTGAGAATTACTCAAGGCATTTCTCTGGCAAGAAGCCTGGTGAGGCTCCTGATAGTTTGCTCGCATATTTCCCTGAAGGATTCCTTACTGTTATTGATGAATCACATGTTACAGTACCTCAGATAGGTGGTATGTATGCTGGTGATGCATCAAGGAAGGAGACTTTGGTTGATTTCGGATTTCGCCTGCCTTCTGCAAAGGATAATAGACCACTTAAGTTTGATGAGTTCGAAGAAAGAGTCAATCAAGTGATTTATACATCTGCAACCCCAGGTAAACATGAGAAAGAATATAGTGAACAAATAGTTGAACAAGTAATTCGTCCAACAGGATTGATTGATCCTGTTATTGAAGTTAGACCAGTTATTGAATCATCTGGTTATGCAGGTCAGATCTTCGACTTTATAGCTGAGGCAGAGAAGGTAATTAAGACTGGAGACAGAGTTATAGCTACGACATTAACAAAGAAAATGGCAGAGGATTTAAGCGAATTTCTAAAAGAGAAGGGTATAAAGGCTGAGTATTTGCATAGTGATATAAAGACTATAGATAGAATTACAATCCTTACTGACTTTAGAAAGGGTAAATTCGACTGTCTTGTCGGTGTTAATCTACTTCGAGAAGGACTTGATTTGCCTGAAGTGTCACTTATAGGAATACTAGATGCTGATAAGGCTGGATTCCTTAGATCAGAGACATCACTCATACAGATAATTGGTAGAGCAGCGAGAAATATTAATGGTAGAGTTATTCTCTATGCAGATGTGATGAATGATGCATTGAGAAATGCTATTTCTGAAACTGACAGAAGAAGAAAGATTCAGACAGATTATAATACCAAGCACGGCATAACCCCAAAGACAATTCTCAAGCAAATACACGATATTACTGATCAGCTTAAGTCAGATCATGATAGAGCTGTAAGTGAGCTTATGAAGGTTGATGAAGAGCTTATAAGAACGAATCCTAAGAAATTTATTCAGGAGAAAGAGAAGGAAATGGAGAAGGCAGTCCAGGCATTGGACTTTGAATCTGCTGCTATTATTCGTGATGAAATACTGGCATTAAATAAGAAGTTGGAGCGAGAGAATGATACTGCTAAGAAGGCAAAGAAAAGGGTGTAGACAAATAATAGCTGTGGTATAATATATACATGAAAGAAAAAATACTTATTGCCCTTGGTGATATAGTACTAGCAAATTCTATTGAACATGAGTTGAGTAAATTAAACTACAGAACAGCAGTTGTGGTAGATGGTAATAAAGTTCTAGATGAGTGTAAGAGTTTCTCACCAGATCTAATTGTTATCGATCTTAATTTGTCAGGTAGATCAGGATATGAAATCCTATTCGAGAAGAGCTTCGACAGATTCTTAACCAAGATTCCAGTTCTTATCGTATCCAATTCCGGTGCTGCATTAGAAATGAAGAGAATTCCGTCTACTCCAACTATAAAGGGATATGTCGTTAAGGCGCATATAGAACCAAATGAAGTTGTGAAGAAAGTTGGAAGTATATTCGGAAGGGAAATATTGCCAAAGAAAGAAACACATGGCGATGATCATCCCAAGACAATTGTCAAGAATGTTCTCTGGGTTGAGGATGATAAGCTATTAAGTGTAATTCTCTCAAAGAAATTTGTTAAAGCAGGGTTTAATTTACTCAAGGCGTCTAATTCTGATGAAGCATTCGGTTTCCTTGAGAAGCATGTACCAGATATTGTTATTCTCGATATCCTACTTCCCGGAATGAATGGCATGGATATACTTCAGAAGATAAGAACAATGGATAAATACAAGAATCTTCCAGCAATTATACTTTCAAATATGAATACTCAAGATTATATAGACAGAGCGAAGACATTAGGTGCCAAGAAGTTTATAGTTAAGGCAGCCGCATCACTAGATGAAATTGTAAGAGAAGTTAAGGAAGTACTCGGTATCAAATAGCTTATATTTGCCTAATATTTATATACTGTTATAGTTAATAACTATGTCAAAAAAAGAGTCCAAAAACCCTGAAAATAAGCATTTTAACGAGCGAGGAGATGAGCAGATCATCGTTCGTGGTGCTAGAACTCACAATCTCAAGAATATCACAGTTGAGATGCCAAGGAACAAGATGATAGCTATCACTGGTCTATCAGGTTCTGGTAAGTCTTCTCTTGCATTCGATACTATTTTCGCTGAGGGTCAAAGAAGATATGTTGAATCTCTTTCATCATATGCCAGACAGTTCCTTAGACAAATGCAGAAGCCAGATGTCGATGAGATAATCGGACTTTCGCCAGCAATTTCCATAGATCAGAAATCAAGGTCAAATAATCCTCGCTCAACTGTTGCTACTACCACGGAGATTTATGACTATCTTAGAATTCTATTTGCAAGAGTTGGAAAGCCTCATTGTCTAACATGTGGACGGGAAATTCATAGAATTTCAAAAGAAGAAATCCTAAATACAATTATCAAGCAAGTTACCAATCATAATAGATCTGGCAAGAATGTAATGGGTGTTGATATAAATGATCAGAAAGTTAAGGTTTATGCACCAGTAGTAGTCGGTAGAAAGGGCGAATACTATCAATTACTCTATGATTTACTTGGTAAGGGTTATGACAAGGTCAAGGTTGATGGTAATGTTGTGCGACTGAGAGAGCAGATTATTCTGGATAAGAACAAGAAGCACAATATCGATGTTCTTGTTGATGAGATATTCCTAACAGAATTCAAGGTTGTTGGTAGAGATACCAAGAAATTCGAGAATGCCAAGGAGAGACTATCAGAAGCATTAGAGAAAGCTATCGAAGAAGCTCAAGGATTAATTAAAATTGAATTCCCTGATGAGGAGAAGCTTATGTCAGTGAAGTTTATGTGTCCATATGATGGATTCTCATATCCTGAGATCGAACCTAGACTATTTTCATTTAACTCTCCATATGGAGCGTGCGCTACTTGTAATGGTCTTGGAACTAGAGAATTCTTCAGTAATGAGACTTGTGAAGCTTGTAAGGGTGCAAGACTTCGTGATGAGGCTCTGCATGTAAAGATTGATTCCAAGAACATTGTTAATGTTACATCTATGTCTATTGAGGAGGCTGAGGTTTTCTTTGAGGAAATAAAATTGACAGATACAGAGAAGGAAATTGCAAAGGTAATTCTTAAGGAAATAGAATCTAGATTACAATTCATGATTAATGTTGGTATTGAATACTTAACATTAGATCGTAGAGCTCACACACTTTCTGGAGGAGAGGCACAGAGAATTAGACTTGCATCACAATTAGGTTCAGGTCTTGTCGGAGCTCTATATGTTCTTGATGAGCCTACTATCGGCTTACATCAGAGAGATAATGATAGATTGATTAAGACCTTAACCAGTCTTAGAGATTTAGGTAATACAATCATAGTTGTTGAGCATGATGAGGATACTATGTTTGCTTCTGATTATATTGTTGATATTGGACCAGGAGCGGGAGTTCATGGTGGTAAGGTTGTAGTCTCTGGATACTTAGACGATCTATTAACTGCAAAGAAGAATACTTCTGGTTCATTAACCCTTTCATATTTAAGAAACGAGAAAAGAGTAGAAATTCCTGAAACAAGAAGGGAACCTAAGGGTAAATTAATAGTTAAGGGTGGAAATGTATTTAATATCAAAGATTTAAATGTTGAGGTACCACTTGGTTGTCTAAATGTAATTACTGGTGTATCTGGTTCTGGTAAATCATCATTTATGTACGAAATTCTTCACAAGAATCTTGAAGCTAGATTAGAATTTAGACATAGAACTGCAAAGATATTTAATTGCGAGAGCTTCACTGGTAGTGAATATCTTGGTAGAACGATATTGATTGATCAAAGTGCCATCGGTAGAACTCCAAGATCTAATCCTGTTACTTATACAGGTTCTTGGACACATATTCGTGATCTATTCGCCGCTTCTGCTGAGGCTCGTGCGCATGGTTGGGGACCAGGAAGATTCTCATTTAATGTTAAGGGAGGTCGTTGTGAGGCATGTCAGGGTAATGGAGAAATAGCAGTTGAAATGCATTTCCTTCCTACAGTCTATGTTACATGTGAGATATGTAGAGGTAAGAGATTTACAAAGGAGACACTAGATGTTAAGTACAAGGGTAAGAGTGTATATGATATTCTCGAAATGACAGTTGAGGAAGGATTAATTTTCTTTGAAGATATTCCAGCTATTTATGATCGACTGATAACACTTTCAGAGGTAGGCTTGGGATATTTGAAATTAGGTCAATCAGCTACAACCCTATCAGGTGGAGAGGCTCAGAGAGTTAAGATTTCATCGGAATTATACAGAGCGCATCTACAGAAGACTATTTATCTACTTGATGAACCAACAGTGGGTCTGCACTATGAAGATGTAAAGAAATTAATTGAAATATTACAAAGACTAGTAGAGAAGGGTAATACTGTTGTTGTTATAGAGCATAATCTAGATCTTATTAAGTCTGCTGACTATGTTATAGATATTGGTCCAGATGGAGGTTCAAGAGGAGGTAAATTGGTGGCTAAGGGAACGCCAGAAGATGTGGCTCGTAATGATAAGTCCTATACAGGGCAGTATTTGAAGAAGGTGTTGAAGAGGTAGTTACAACATAGAAAGCCTTGTCAACGTAACTTACATATAAAGAATATAGTAGTAAAATTTGTTTACTACTAATCTAATTTTTATATATGAGTAATATAGCTTTTATCGATGGTCAAAACTTACATTTAGGCACAAAGGAAAATGGTTGGAAAATAGACTTGAGTAGATTTAGAATATATTTGAAAGATAAGTATAAGGTTTCTACTGCGTACTATTTCCTTGGTTGTTCGTTTGAGGAACAGATAGACCTATACAATAATTTACAGAAAGTTGGCTTTTTGGTCTTGTTGAAAGAGCATAGTAAGAATCAATTATCCAAGAAAAAGGGAAATGTTGATGCTGATATAGTATTTGAAATGATGAGAAATTTAGTTGAAAATCAAGTATATAATAAGATGATTTTAGTATCTGGAGATGGTGATTATAAAAAGGTTGTGGAATACTTAATTAGTAAAGATAAATTTGAAAAAATACTTTTTCCAAATCAAAAATTTGCATCTTCACTATATTATAATTTAGGATCAGAATATTTTGATTATTTAGAGAACAATAGAAGTGACATTCAGTATCAGAAATAGATTATGAGACCAAAAAGGGGCTCCTAAGGCACTCACACCCTTTCGGATCCCCCTTCGTATTAATAAACTTCTAATAGTATATTCTTATAAAAATCTAAAGTCAACCCCCGGGATCACAAGGATCTACGGGGGTTTAGCAGGAAACCTATTCATGCTTGCGTGTAAGATTTGGAAATTTCAGTTTTTTCTTGAATTGTATGATAATGCAAACAAGCATTACAATGAACACGCATGTTCCTACGGCTACTGAGTAGCCTTTCTCAGCAAGGTATTCAATCACCACCGATGTTCCAACAAGCCCAATTAGAGCTAGTGGAATTAATAGTGTTCTCATAGTTGTGTACTGGCTTGAAATACTTTATATTAATACTGATGACCAGTCAAGAATTTAAAGATTTGAATTTACCTGAATCTCCCGGAATCTATATATTTAAGGATAATGAAGGTAATATTCTATATATTGGCCGAGCTACTTCACTTAAAGATAGAGTGAAGAGCTATTTCTCTAATGATTTAATTCAAACTCGCGGACCATTGCTTGTAGATATGGTAACAAAGTCCAAGAACATTGAATTCACCGAGACTGACTCTGTTCTCGAGGCAATTATTCTTGAAAGTAATGAGATAAAAAAGCATCAACCATATTTCAATACCAAGGAGAAAGATAACAAAAGCTATAATGTTGTAGTTATAACTGATGAAGAATTTCCTAGAATTGCAATTGTTAGAGAGCGATCACTTAATTCATTTAAATCTAAAATCAAATATCAATTCGGACCGTATCCTCAAGGTACATTACTTAGAGATGCACTTAAGATAATCAGGAAAATATTCCCATTTAGAGATGAGAAATCAAATCTAAAGCATCAAGAGTCATTCTATAAGTCTATCGGCCTATCACCAAGAACAGATTCTCCAGATTCGAAGAAAGAATATCAGAGAACAATTAGGAATTTGGTCTTGTTCTTTCAAGGAAAGAAAGGGGAATTGATAAGAACCTTGGAGAAAGAAATGGATGATTATGCCAAGAATCAAGAATTTGAAAAGGCACAAGGAGTAAGAAATACTCTCTATGCTCTGAACCATATTCAGGATGTCTCGCTAATAAAGACAGAGAAACAAAGCTCAAGGCAGGGCTTCAGAATTGAGGCTTACGATATTGCTCATATGTCAGGCAAGAATACTGTAGGTGTTATGACTGTTGTTATTGATGGAGAAATAGAGAAATCAGAATACAAGAAATTCAAAATTTCAAAGGATGCAAATGATGATGCGGCTGGATTAAGGGAAATATTAACTAGACGAATGTCTCATCCAGAATGGCCTATGCCAAATTTAATAGTGATAGATGGTGGTATAACGCAGATAAACGCAACAAAGGAGATAATCAAGGATATTCCTATAGTCTCCGTTGTTAAGAACGATGCGCATAAGCCTAGCTATTTCCTAGGAGACGAGGCTCTAGCCAAGGAACATACTAAGTCCATTCTACTAGCTAATTCTGAAGCACATAGATTCGCCATTACATATCACAAACTGTTGAGAAAGAAGTCATTTTTAAAATAGAATATACTGTATAATATAGCAATGCACAGAATTCGAGTTGGAGTATTAAGAGGTGGTCCAAGTCTTGAATACGAAACATCATTGAAGAATGGTGCTGTAGTTATTTCTAATTTACCTCAAGACAAATACAATGTTAGGGATATTTTCATTGATAAAGATGGTCAATGGCATATGCACGGACTACCTGTACTGCCACATTCTGCTCTCAGTCACTTGGATGTGGTATTCAATGCTCTGCATGGACATTATGGAGAAGATGGTAAGGTACAACATATTCTAGAGTCTCATGCAATTCCATTTACAGGTACCAAATCATTTAATTCCGTACTTAATATCAACAAGATACACGCCAAGGAAATACTTAAGAATAATAAAATCAAGATTCCGAGACATGTCATTGCTGATTCCATCAGTAATATTAAGGAAATAATAATGAAAATATTCAGATTATTTCCTCTGCCAGTTGTAGTTAAGCCTGCATTCGGAAATGGTAATCATGGTATCAGCTATGTAAAAACATTTAATGATCTTGAGCAGGCAATTCTTGAGGCACAGAAATATAGTCAGAATGTGATAATCGAGGAATATATTATTGGTAAAGACTGTAATTGTGTTGTTATAGATAATTATAGAGACCATGATATATATGCATTACCTGCAATAGGGAATGGACTAAGTCTAGATGACAAGAGAGCGATTGAGGAAATTGCAAAGATGGCACATGGAGCTCTTGGACTAAGGCACTATTCAAGTTCTGACTTTATTTTGCATCCCAAAATGGGAATTTACCTTGTAAATACTAATTCATTACCGAAATTACACAATGATCAGCTATTCAAGGAATCATTGGAAAATGTGGGCTCATCCATGCCTCATTTCTTGGAGCATGTTTTGGAGCTTGCTTTAAGTAGGAAATAATGTAAAATAATTTTTACCATTTAGTTATATGGGCCCGTAGCTCAGTTGGTAGAGCAATCGCTTTGCAAGCGAAAGGTCAGGAGTTCGAAT
>CAZOGG010000014.1:0-9233 GCA_964579565.1 uncultured Candidatus Saccharibacteria bacterium
TCTTCCAGCTATCCGTTGAATTAATACTATCCTGAACCAATGGTGATGCCTTATACGACAACTTATTTATCCAATACACTCCTCCCGCAAGAACAATTAACAACAATATCCACGCAATAATTTTTTTCATATTATTTTAATTAATTATTTAATAAGGCTAGTTGGTAATTGTGAAATAATTGTCGCTCGAATCTTCTACAATAGAATATCCACTTGGTAATGGAACATTCAAATATACTTTGAGTTCGCCAGAATTCAGAGGAAAGCACTCTTGTTTCGAAGACACATTAATAGTATAAGTTTTTGATATTACAGGTATATTATTAGCAACCATACATGACTTTCCAGCTCTATCTACAACATGAACTTGAATATTTTCTACAGTTTCAGGATTATTTTTAGCTGCTCCAGGTAAATTAGAGAATTCCCAATTTACTTTAATAGGTAAATTATTTTTAAATTGTTCTCCGCCATTTGGTGAAAGAACTTTGATTGAAGCTGACGGAGTGGATGTTGAAGTAAATTTGAAACTACTTAATATATTGATTATATTATGAATATCATTCTCAGATCCCCAAACATTAATCCTAAAGTACACTTTATTATCATTACCTATAACCTCGTACATACTGAATCTGCCACCTGGCGCTTCCGTATTAATTCCTAAATATTTAGTCTCTTTAATAGGACCAATTGGTATAGATTTATCAATTTTTTGAATTTGAATCTTTACCCCCTTAGAATTACCCATCTCATATTTGTTTTCATCGTAATTAATTAAACTACTTCCAAAAGCCATATGATATTCTGCAGGATGAGAAATACTATAATAATTAACTGGATCAGTGTATTTCTTCCACATTGAAAATGGTTCGGTATTTGGATTTAGTGGAATTTCGGGAATCATGGACTGTTCGGATGGTGGAATAAATTTGAAAGTTGATACAATTTCCTCTATGAGAGCGACATCCTTCTCGAAGATTCCTTTTTCATTACTTAATAAAAATTCCATCTTAATTCCATTTTCTTCTCGAACGTATCGTAATGACTTTATTTTATTATCAACAGGCTTACTTAGAAACTTTAACCAGGTCTGATTATTAATCATTATACTTTTTCTGTCATATGCCAAATCATAGCTAAATACCTTAAGATTTTCTTCTAAACTTACTTTTTTCCCAACATAGTCAGTAGTCCTACCTATCACTAGAGAGATGTTATTAATGTAATAGTTATTTGCTGGCACAGATTGTAAAACTAAATAAGTGGTAGTTGCCAGTTCCTCCAATGTAAATGCCGAGGGATACTTGAATGAACCATATTTCTCATTTGTATAAGTCTTCCAGCTATCTGTTGAATTAATACTATCCTGAACCAATGGCGATGCTTTATAAGACAACTTATTTATCCAATACACCCCTCCTGCTAGAACAATTAACAACAATATCCACGCAATAATTTTTTTCATATTATTTTAATTAATTATTTAATAAGGCTAGTTGGTAATTGTGAAATAATTGTCGCTCGAATCACATATTGTGACACCGGCTTCAGTTTTGCAAACTTGAATTACATATGATGCCGGTATTGTAATATTTTTACCATCCCATCTATATGTAAAAACGCCATCAGTAGATCTAATGGAAATATTTTCCACAATCTTTGTATACAATGGCTCATATGCTTGCTGAACAGCAAAGATACTTACATTACTTATATCTCTAATATCCATCAATTTAATATCATACGGTTGTCCCATTTTCAATTTCTCTCCTCCATTTGGTGAAATAACTTTGAGTGAAGAACTTCTTGTATAAGATTTTATAATTTGATCCCTATTATCTCCAGGAGCTACACCAAATACAACAGAACCTACCTCTGGAAATTGTAACAGTGTATGCTCAACAAATGGCTTAACTTTTGCGCGAGTTACATATACAGTTAACCAACCATCTATATCCATAGCTAATACTATATAGGCTGTTTTATCAATAATTTTTAAATAAACAACTTCGGCACTAGGAATTCCTCCTTGACTATCGATCTGCTCTGCTGCTGCTTGAGCACTTGATTTTATTATATCTGTAGTAGCATTAACCATTACTTTTTTTGGAATAAATTTCCAGGTCTTGGATGGATCAGGTTTTCCATCGAAAAGATATTTATTCATTTCACTTGAGTACAAATTTATATTTTCTGGAACTTGAATAGTTACTTCCATAAGTTTTTTACTTGAAATGGGTGTTGGAGAAACAAATTTAAAGGTTGAAGCCATTGTCTCGTACTCTTTAATAAAAGTTGGATTTCCTAAATATAATGTATATCTGAATCCGTCTTTTATTCCTAGTATCTTACTTGCTGGATTTTTAGAAGCAGATTCATCGGCTGATCTTTGAAAAAACAAAATAGGAGCCAGGGTATCAGGCATATGACCGTAAGTCTCTTTCCTTTCACATCCCAAAGCTTTTTCAGGACCTTTGTACTGAATAGTTAGTTCAGGTGGACAGAATATTTGATCTACTCCGTTAAGTGTCAGTATATTTTCTTCATATACCCAATTTGTAGGATACTTAATTTCAAAACCATGTAAGTCTTCCAGCTATCCGTTGAATTAATACTATCCTGAACCAATGGTGATGCCTTATATGACAACTTATTTATCCAATACACCCCTCCTGCAAGAACAATTAACAACAGTATCCACGCAATAATTTTTTTCATATTATTTTTTAAATAGGTTTTGTTTTTTCTTTTCCAAATCCGATCTTCTTTTTATTAAATCATTTAACCTTAAGCTATTGATCTCCGATGCAACTCCTGATTTCATAACTTCTGCGAATTCTTCTCGAATTATATTGTCTTCGAAATTTATCAGTAATTCTCCCAATTCCTTGTCAAAATCCGCACCAGTACCATAAGTAACTTCTGCTTCTATTAGCAATTCTTCTCTGTATGGTTCAACACTTAATATTAAATTGTCGTATTTATCCTTTGTAATATTTTTAATGGTAGTTCTATGACTATCTACATCAATATTAGGATTAGGATTTTTATCTAAAAAATAAAGTAGACCTAAGAGCTTCCTGGTTATAGAATCGAGTTGAGAAGAAATATTTCTTTGTTTCTCAACATTTTTGACTTCTTGAACCTCAGTCTTCATTGATGATTCTGTTAATTTCAGATCTTCAATTATTGACTCTTCCGGAAGGCCTGTTCTCTCCTTTATTAACTTTACATAGTGTGCTTTTTCCATTGCTCCTGTAAGAGGCGCTATAAATGGAAATACATTGTCCCTTAATGCCTTTGGCAATTTCCTTGGGTCCAACTTTTGTGAAAGCACAGTATCAAGTTGAAATTCTACCACAGGTTTGGAATTACGCAAGACATTTTTCCATGTTTCTGGATCTGACAATACTAGATCTGCAGGATCCTTACCTTCAGGCAAATCAGCGATCTTCACATCCATTCCTAGACTCAGAGCTATTCCAGCTGATCTCATAGCCGCTTTGCGACCTGCATTATCAGGATCGAAAGCAAGAATTATGTTATTTGATAATCGTTTTACAATTCCCAAATTATTAACAACATTATCTCTAGAAACTAAAGTGTCTGCTAATGCTGTGCCTGATACCGCAACAGTATTTCTAATGCCAACTTGATGTGATAGCACTAAGTCCATTTGACCTTCTACAAGTATTGAGTAGTTCTTGATTCTAATGTCTTGTTTAGCTTTATCAATTCCATATAGTACGGTTGATTTGTTGAATAGGACGGTATCAGGACTGTTCAGATACTTTGCGGACTTGCCATCGTCAACAAGAATTCTTCCGGAGAAAGCTATTACCCTTCCACTTGAATCAGATATCGGGAACATAACTCTACCTCGGAATCTATCATAATAACCCTTACTTGGATCATCTGGTCTCTTAATTAAACCTGCTTTCTCAATATCAGAATCTGAATACTTTTTGTTTTTTAAATGTGTATACAATAATCTCCAATCAACTGGAACATAACCAATTCTAAATTTCTTAATTGTCTCATCTGTTAATCCTCTATTCTTAAGATATGATTTAGCCTCATTTGATTTAGATAAATTAGCTTCAAAAAATTCCGTAGCATACTCCATTATTGCAAGTAATCTTTCTTTCTCACTTTTACTTTCTTGATTATTCCTATCGAACTCAAGTGGAACTCCTGCCCTCTCTGCCAGCAACTTCAATGCACCCATGAAATCAAGACCTTCGAACTGTTCAACGAAGCTGAATATGTCCCCCTTCGCACCGCAGCCGAAACAATAATATCCTCCCCTTTCTGGAGTAACGAAGAATGATGGAGTCTTCTCATTATGAAATGGGCATTTGCCCTTAAGATTCTTACCCGCCCTTTCTAGCTTTATATATGAGCCTATAACCTCCTCTATACCAAGCTTTTCCTTGATTTTGTCTATGTTAGATGACATATAATGCCATTATAACTAAATTCCCCCATTAACTCCACCTAGTATCTTTATTGGGATAGATTTAATAAAATCGGCTATTTCACTGAGAACACTTAATATATATTGACCAAGTAAGTCACTATAAGACAACGGATCAAACTTGAAAAATTCAGAGTCATCATTAAATATATAATCAGTTATTGGATCTGTGGATGTTGATTTCAGGATTGTAATTGATGTATTTGTAGAATTATTGGTACTTGTTTTTACAGTAGTTGTTTTGCTATTTGTACTTGTCTTAATGGGTGTCTGTGGAACAACAGGTGTAATAGTTCCAAATGTACTTGTCTTTATTGGAGAATATACAATATTTGGTACAACATTTGGAACATAACTTGGGCCTCCTTCAACAACTTCATAAGTTGAGAATCCAGTAACATTAAATATTAATACTCTATTGATAAATGAAATAATTGTACAAGAACTACACAATACTCCATCCTTCATAATCTTAGGCTTAATTACATTTACATTATTTAATGTAATAACCGCAACTTTATTTAATTCAGGTATATTATTCGAATTTAATACTACTTTATTCTGAGTGAATACCAAGTTAGAATCCAAATCCATTTGATCCTTATATGATGCAGAGTCCTTAACAAGTCTAACTGGTTGTTTGAAATTGATTTTACCAAATTTGCTATTACCGATGATGAAATCAGGATATGATAATAGATCATAATCGAAATTAGGCTTGATATCAAAATTTGCAACTCTTGGTTTAGGACAGCCGAATCTATTAACAAATGTTACTAATGAAGGAGGAGTTGAAGGACACATATCTGATGAATCAACAATACCATCATTATCAGTATCTATTGTTACAAGTATTTTTGTGGTAAATGTATTATCATCTGAAGTTGTAACATTACCTGAAGCATCCTTTGTTATAACTCTATAATGATAAACGGTATTTGGATTCAATCCATAAATCTGAATTGAGTGTGACTTTACAAGATTATTATTAATTGTAGTCCTACTACCATAAGATGTAGTTAAGCCGTATTCAACTTGTGATGTAGAAGGTTCATCAGTAGTAAATGTAATTGTTGTCTCACCTGCTGTAACTGATGGTGCAGCTATAGTTGAAATAACAGGAGCAACCTTATCTGTTTCAACAATTAAATTTGTAATATTAATATCTATTGGCGCTGACAGCTTGGTATTACCACTAGAATCAGTAGCTAAGGCAGTTAGTATATGAGGTCCATCTGCAACTCCAGAAGTATTCCAAACCGCAGAATATGGTGATTGAGTAAATGGAGAACCTAGATTAGTACCATCAAGCTTGAATTGTATACTCTGTATTGCAACATTATCAGTTGCACTGGCAACAATATTTACAATGTCTTTGATGATTGAGCCATTTGTCGGAGATGTAATAGAGACAGTTGGAGCTATAGTATCTGTAACTATAATATTTGTAGAACATGAAGCATTAGTTCCTCCATTAGATCCAACACAAGACCATAAATTCTGTGTTGTGGAATCGGTAGCATCTACTAAGCTACCTGATAAACACTGATTAATCGTTGCAGAACAAAGGCCATTTACAGGTATTGCTGCTGGAGGAACAGGAACAGTTGGTTCTGTGGGTTGTTGATAGTTTATGCTACTATTCTTGATTGCTGTCCTTGTGGTTGTATTACCGATAAACTCAGTGAACCAGTAATAGGTTTTACCAGAATTCAACTTATATCTATTATATATTTCAGAATATGTTAATGCTTTATTATGCATTACAACTTCATCTATAAAGCCATTAAATGATGAGCCTGAGCCAGAATATCCGAGGAAGAATAGATTATTGATATCAGATTTTGTAAATGCAGGAATCTGACAAGCTGGTGCTGGAGTAAGTCTAGGTGTTGGACAATTAGAATCCTTGGTACCGCCAAGGTTACCGTTCACATTCTTTCCATCTATATAAATGTCCATCCTTCTTAATTCTTGCTGGAATCCTGATCCATCAAATACGAATACTACATGGTGATAAGTATTGTCAGTTGGGAAAGCTATATTACTAATTCTCTCTCTTGTAATTGTTCCATCAGAAACTTGGAATATTAACTGCTTGCCTGTTTCTCGAATTCTAACCGCATATGGAGAATTATCTAATGTAAAGCTATTCACATCCCCCTTAGAGAATAGTCTAACTGAACCAGACAATGATGGAGACTTGATCCACATTTCTATTGTGAATTGACTCAAATTATTTAATCCAGCATCATTCGGTACCCTAACACTTCTAGCGAATGTTGTTCCATTTCCCTTCAAGCCACCAGCGAACTTTCCATAGCTATCACCATACTCAAGTGTACTAGCAGAAGCACTTACTAGAGTTCCTGTACGATTATTGGAACTAAAATCCTTAACACTTGTTAATGATTCACCAAACTCAGACCTGTTATCGAAATGATAAAGTAACAATGTATTAGAATTTGAAGTCTTAACTGGCGCATCCCAAGGATATGTTATTGAACCACCATTAGCGACATCTTGAGCGAATAGCAAATCATTAATTCCAGGATTGGGATTCTCACTTCCAAAGACTCTAACTCTCATAGGGTTCTTGTCACCATTTACTGATTCAGTTATTAGGATACTGTCATTACTTGCAACAGTTCCAAATTGGAAAAATGTCTTATTTACAAGATTTGGATCATAAGAATTAACTGTAATATAAACCGGATTATTACTTAAGGTAAAGCTGAATCTCTGTCCTGTAGAACTATTAGATAGAACTTTACCGAACATATCGTTAATAGTAACAGAGGCAGGTAATGAACTATTCTCAATCACGACAGTCTTACCGGGTACATCTGTCCAGGCAACCAAAACACTATTGTTGGTGTCCTTGGTAAATTGCATCATCACAACACTTTCATCGTCAACATAATCGCCCTTAGCAATATGACCCTTAAATCTAATATTTGCTCCGTCCAAAAAGTATGCGGAGTTTGCAATCGCCACAGCACTAGCTTTGAGACTTGTATCATACTCATTCAATGTCCATGAGTATGAATACCCAGGTGAATGATCTCCAGTACTTGGGAAATTTAGCCAGTAATAATAAAGAGGAGCATCTGCGGCCTTGTGATTTGCAAAGAATCTTGGGACATCAGCAGTCTGATCATTTCTGCTATCATTCGCATCGTAATCTGACTTAGTCTTGTAAAATGTTGCACCACCTAAGGCTCCACCTTCGGTATTCCACACCCTCATGTTTCCTCCACTAATTACTTGAGTATGATTTTTTAAAGTATCATAGAAATTTGTACCCATTAAGCTAGAATTAGTTCCATAATAATGACCAGAAAGAATATCTAATTGACCTATCAATTGATCTTTAACATCCTTATATGAATAATTTTGTCCAGAAATTGGAGGTACAGTACCTGACCAGCCAACTAATTTCGCTGAGGGATCGGCTCTACTTGCTCCTCTTTTTGCTGCTTGTACTAATGATAGATATTCAGGACCAGTCATATGTTGGATGCCGTTACTTGGATCAACAGAATATGTTTCATTATATATTTCCCATTCTTTTATATCATTCTTATAATGATTAACAATATTGTAGACAAAATCTTCCCAGTCTGATAAAGAATTTGGCAAGCGAGTTGTACCTGGACCCGCCCATGAAGGAGTAATATGAAGGAAACCATAAGGTTGCAGTCCCATTGATTTTGCTCTATTTATTCTATAGTCTGGATAAACAAAGTTATCATTTGTCTTTTCTATAGCAGCCCACGATAGATCACCATGTGGTCTTAATCTTGTTATACCTAATTTCTTGATTAATTTCATACTTCCCAAGTTTAAATTTGTGTCAATACCATAAATTGAATCAGCTGGATTGATATTTCTAGAAGCAGGAATAGTTGAGAAAACCTTCTCAGATTTTATTATTCCATTTATTTTTGCAATTATTCTATAATGTCCTCGAAGATTTGTACCAAATGAAGTATTTTGTCTAACTCTTTGGGCAGAAGGTACATTAAATGAAACTGACTTTTGAGTTACTGTATTACCGAAGAAATCTTCTAGAGTTAAATCCACCGTATCGGCAAATGCCTGACCAGAATTATTAGCAACATAAACACCTACTGAGGTATCGGCGCCCCATTGAAATGCATTAAATTCACTTTCTGGATACATACCAACTTCAATTGAATCAGTTGTGTAATCTGTTAAATTTCCCTTTTCAAATTTAATTGCATCTACCATTCCAGTCATTATTGGAGATGCTGGATAAGGATTCTGTCCAGGTGGAACTCCAGGAAAGACGATTCTGATAACATATTCTCCATTTGAAGAAGATGGCAGTGTGAATGTCCAATCAAATCTCTTCCATGTAGTTGTTAAGGTAAATTTCGGACTCTTTGCCAAAATTAATCCGAAGCCACTTCTTCCTCTTGTCGAATCATAGATCTGATACTCCACCTGACCACCTCCAAGAACATATTTCATATTTGCACTTAGGGTATAAGTAGATCCAGCATCTGCGCTAACAGGTTGATAAGATAAAGTATTCTGATATTCACTTGAGTATGGAGAACTGGCTGGCAAATCATTTGCAGTATTAATATAAGGCCATTTCAAACTATATGCACCATGTACAGCATCTGTAGAAAGCTCATCCTCTGATATCTTACTACCACCAAACCCCCAGAAATTATCTCCAGGAGTCTCAAAACTGCTATTGTTTAATAGATTATTATTTGAA
>CAZOGG010000015.1:0-9222 GCA_964579565.1 uncultured Candidatus Saccharibacteria bacterium
ATCTGGTGGTGTTGATCTAACTGAAGTGGATTTCAGAACTATGCAGTCGAAGATTATAAATAATTTGTATTTGGTTGGGGATGTATTAAATATTGATAGACCTTCTGGAGGCTATAGTCTGCAACTCTGTTGGACAACAGGTTATGTGGCGGGATGTGGGGTGGTGGCTTAGATTCTATTTGTCAAAATCACTAATTTTCAATAATTTACCAATATTAATATTTCCAATCAATGACTTCATCTGTGTAATTGCTGTTTGATTTAATTTCTTGAGTCTATCTCCCTGTGTCATATTCATTCTAATTAATTCAGCATTAATACTTTCTAAATTAACCATAACCAATAACTGCTCAATTGAAGCAAAATCTCTAATATTACCTTTTTTATTTAGATTATTATCTCTCCATTCCTTAGCTGTCATACTGAATAGTGCAACATTTAGAATGTCGGCTTCATCTGCATAAATGTAATTCTGTTGCTCCTTTGTTATATCGTTGGGTATTAGATGATCCTTTATGGCATCAGTGTGTATTCTGTAATTTAACTTGGTTAATGTTCTATTCAAATTCCATTCTAGTGATTGTTTCTTATTATCATTTTCCTTAAGTCTCTGAAATTCCTTAATTAAATAGAGTTTGAATTCTGGTGAGAGCCAAGTACCAAACTCAAAAGCTATATCTTTGTGGGCATAAGTACCACCATAACGTCCTGCGTTTGATTGAATACCTATAGCATTAACTAGTTGAATCCATTTACTTGGTGATAAACTGAAACTATTCTCACCTGATTCATATCTAACCCCCTCGAATTCGAGGGGGTTAAAGTTTGGATTGTATACCCTCTCCCAAATTCCCAAAAAGTCAATCGTATATCTTACTCTCATCCAATTTGCTACCACTGCATCAGGCTCAGATGGATTCTTGATCTTCGCCATATCAGTCAGACATATATAATCATTATTATCCTTAGAAGTTCTAATTTTCACCTCAATATCCTTAATCGTTATTGATTGTTTATCCATATTTTATTTTTGTTAGCATTAATAAATTAAATAGGACTATTAGCCATATTTAAATAGATAGAGTGGGTCATATCATCACAGAGATGATAATAAAAAGTTTAGATAAATCTCTATGGCTATATTATATCAAATTAAAAACAGAAAACCCACCATCTCGCGACAGTGGGTAATTGAAACAAGTTGATATGTGACTCAGACCATTACAACAGTCATGAAAGACGAGGGTAACGCAACTGTCGAAAGAACAATATTGTTTTCCTTCAGGAAATCAGCCAGATCTTGAAGAGTTAGATTGTCTGTCCTGCCTTTGTATTGACTGTTTACACCGAGAAGCCTTTTCCCTTTGTAGCGACCACTCTTCCCAGCGGCATAAAGGAAAAATTTTTCAGTCTTTTTTCTTGGCATTTTTATCCCTCATTTTGATTGGCGTAATTTCTGCAAGCTTTGCGAATGCCTGTGCTCCGATATACACACCAGCAACAAGGACGATGGATCCAATAAGCCACGGAAAGTCCGGCCAACTGAGATTCGGTATACCTTGATTCACAAGGTGAAGGTGGATTGCACTTGCTCCGATCATAAGAACTCCTGGTTAAGTTGAACTAGATAGTACATTACCATCTAATTTAAACTCTGTCTAGTTTGCTAAATCTTAAACTCAATAACACTGCCATCTTTATTAAACAAGAAATATTTTTAGAATCGTCGATTTCTTAACTATTGATTTTTTTCAATTTTCAAGCCCGTCTTGATTATCAGTTTACCAACACCATTTTTAGATAGCAAGTAAAGATAAAGTTTACTACGTAAGCAAATTTTTATTTAATAAAATTCTAAATAATCGAATTACCCCATAAGCCACTAATAAACAACCGACGATTAAGTTCATTGACTGGATTAGTATTGTTGGAATAGACCCTTTGATGAGTGAAAAAACAATAACTGATGTCCCCATAAATAGAAGAGTTGCAAATCCTGTTCCGAGGCCAAATTTTAACAACTCTTTCTTTGTGTAATTATACTCGAGAGCTTTGGCTGTAAACAGACTTGTGAAAAATACAATCGTCATAGGACTTGATACTGTTAGTAAGAAAACCGATGTAAAACTTGAGAAAATATTTGTTGATGTGGTCATGATAGAACTGGAAATCCCTCCAAGACTCTTAACTATAAGCAAACCAAAAAAGACCAATACGATTGAGCTGATTACTCCAAAGATTTTTTTGATTCGTTTATTTTCTAAAAGCTTTCCTATACCGAAAATTGCTAGCATGATATAGAAGTAGTCCACGAGAGTTACAGCAAAAACTCCAGCTAAACCATCAAAAAGACCTCTTTGTAAAACCAGATTCATTATGAAAAAGAATACAGGTCCTATAGCGATCTGTAGAATTAAACCGGTGGTCAATCCATTAAAAAAACTTTTCATATAAATCTAATTATACACTTTTTGCTAGAAAAATAACCGTTTCTTTTTACTTAAACCCTAAACTCCACAACACCACCATCTTCCATTCCCCATTACTTTATGCAAATCCCTTTTATAATTCAACAATACTTGCATAAAAATAATATAAAAGATATAAATCAATGGTATGAGTACCATGAAATTAATTTCGCTCACTCTGATAATCATCGGCATGATAACCTTTTTAACATCCCATAGGTCCAAAAGACCTATCAAGAGCTTGTTTTTCGGATTACTTATGATTACGGGAGGAACTTGTGGATTACTTCCTTAGCAACTGATGTACTATGTTGGATTAGATATATCTACTAATATTTTCAAGGTTCACTGTTGCTCATGCAGTGAACTTTTTTTATTCATCTGATTTATTGATCCTTCTATAGAGATAGAGTAAACGTGCTTATACTAGCTTGATTTCTAACCCAGTCGAATCCGACGGGATTTAAATGTGATTTATAAAAGATGGTATCTCTTGACACAAATCTATAATAATGTAATATACAAATTGATCTAGTCGTGAATTTAGATGTGAGTAGCCGGTCAATCTGCCACATCTGCGCTAGGGGGGAGAACATTGTTCTCCGTCGGGTCCAGTCTGCCAGACTGATATCCGTCGTTTGGCCAGTGGCGACACTTCATTGTGTCGCCATTTTTTATTCATCAAAAAACAACCACCTGTGGTTATCAGGTGGTCATTCTTTTATCGCTTCCCTTTCTTTGTCTTCTTTGCACTAAGTTTAGCGTGCTTGATAGCCAATCGCTTCTTAGTCTTTTTAGAACGAGAAGTCTTCATATTTGTGCTTGCGCTTTTTCTTTTTGCCATGTGTTAATTGTATAACAATAAAATTTATAATGATACTGTTGATAACTTTTTTTTCTCAATAAAATTAAATATTTCTAACATACAAGGAACATATTTATCAGAATTATTTTTTAAATCCAAATATAATTTATCTTTATCAATCCATCTAACACTTTCAACTTCATCTTTAGGGAAATCAAAATCAGTTTCATTCAAGTCTGTTTTATATAAATACCATTGACTGAAATATTTCATCGGCTCACAAACATATTGTTTATTATACTTAATTAAAACCGCACCCTTTATTCCAAGCTCCTCTTCAATTTCCTTATATGCATTTGATTCATATGTCTCATCAATACCAATACTACCTTGAACCGCAGGACCCCATTTCCCTGGATCTATTCTCTTCTTGAATGATCTTTGAGAAATTAAAATCTGATTCAATGAATTAGTAACCCAAATTCCAGCAGAACGACGGATATCATTATAATAATCAACTTCGTCTCTATATTTAGAGCTGATAACATTGTCATTCTTATCAACAATAACTATCTTCTCTCTTTTCATCTTATTATTATATCAAAAATTTAATCCCTATTTCTCCAAATCCAGTACATCATCTATTCTGATCTTCTCTACGAATTCTGGCACATGCGATACTAGTATCATTGCACCCTTATACTCATTCAACGCTTCTGCAATAAGTGGCAAATGTCTGAAATTAATATGATTTGTTGGCTCATCTAGAATAAGTAGTCCAGGCTTCTCTAGTACTAGTCTAGCAAATGCAACTAGTCCTTTCTGTCCTTCTGATAAGCTACCAATCTTGGTATTTATAACATCACTAGTAATGAGAAATCCCGCTGCAACTGTTCGCATATCTTCTTCATTCTTTTTTTCTGTAACTTCTAGTAATGATTCACGGACTGTATG
Source organism: uncultured Candidatus Saccharibacteria bacterium (assembly GCA_964579565.1). Taxonomy (GTDB): domain Bacteria; phylum Patescibacteriota; class Minisyncoccia; order Phycocordibacterales; family PALSA-1337; genus CAIOGI01. Next base: position 4,228 of record CAZOGG010000015.1, read on the forward strand.
ATCGAAATTCAATGTTGAGAAATCCTGTCTATAATATCCAACTCTTACACCTTCTGCTATAACTGAACCTTCTCCACCTTGAGCTATGGTTTGTAATAGTGTTGTCTTACCAATTCCATTTGGACCTTTCAATAGTAGATGTGTATTCTTGTTCAATGAAATACTAGCCTTGCGATTTGTTGCTTTGTGATTCTTTATTACCTTGTATGAATTTATCTTTATAATTTCACCAATCAATTCTGGCTGTGATGGAATGGTAAATGGACGAATGGTCTTGTCCTCTCTTCTTACATCCACTTTCTCTTCTTCTAACTCTTCTGCTTTCTCTCTCATTCGCTTTGCCACTAGTCTCATCTGACCTCCTTTCTGTGCGAAAAAGTTAGCCTTATCCTTGTTCTCTTGAATCTCCTTTGCTAATTGAGCATTCTTCATATTCTCTTTCTCAATTCTTGCGGAAATCTGCTTCACCACATCGAAATAGTTTCCATAATACTGTTCAACTTTCTTTGTGAATACATCAAGATATAGAACTCCATCTGTAAATGAATTTAGGAAATCAGCATCATGGGAAATGACAATAACAGTTTTCTTATATGATTTAATAAAACCAGTTAAATGTTCTATACCTGCTTTGTCGAGATTGTTTGTTGGCTCATCAAGTAATAGCAAATCAGGATCCTGAATAATAGCTGATGCAAGAAGTAATCTTGCCTGTTGACCACCAGAGAATGAACGGATTATTCTGTCATGTGGCGCATGGAAATTTACAATTTCCAGAACCTCATCTATTCTCTTATCTATATCATAAATTTTATCCTTGAAGCATTTCTCGAAGAATTCTCGCATAGTAAGATCTAGCTGATCACGAGCTATAACTTGCTTGGCTTGAGCTATTGTTATGCCATTATTTCTATTTATTTTACCTGACTCAGGCTTGGAAAATCCGGTAATTAAATCAAATATTGTAGTCTTACCAGCACCATTCTGACCCATTAATGTAACCTTCATACCTCTACGCACAGAGAAAGCCACCTCCTGCAAAATAGGTTTGTTGTGGCCATATTCAAATGACACCTTATCGAAGCCTAATATCGTATCTTGAGACATGCACTAGAGCATAGCACATATTACCTAATAAACAATTTCGCAATGTCTCTATAAGTAACAACTATCATAAGTAGTATAAGTAATCCGAAGCCTATTGCATTCACTGTATTTGCTATTGTTGGCTTGATTGGTCTTCTGATTATCGCTTCAATAATTACAAATAATATTCTTCCTCCATCTAATGCTGGGAATGGAACGGCGTTTAGAACTCCTAGATTAATTGATATGACTGCAGTAAACATTAATAAATATGTAAAGCCTAATTTCGCTGCATCTCCAACTAGTCCAGCAATACCTATTGGACCTGTAACTGATGAAAGCTTGGACTGACCGTTGAACATACCTGCGAATAGATCATAAATACCAGTAATAGTTGCAACTATAATATTGTTTGTGAATTTCAATCCTTCAATAAATGCGAGGTGAATCGGTAATCTAAGAGTTGCAACATTATCCATAGATATACCTATTGCATACTTATTCTCAACTATACCCTTCTCGGCAATTAATTTCGCCTCTGATTCAGTACCTGATCTAATATATTTCAATGATACTTCTTTGCCGGCACTTTCATTAATTAGCTTCTGTGTATTCTCTACTGTATCTGTAACTAGTACATCACCTGCCTTTAACCCCGCCTTATCTGCTGGAGAACCAGGATTAACAAAGGTAATAGTAATACTTGACTGACTCATTCTGTCCTTGTATTCTGGATAACTCTCTGCTGATGTTGCCACTCCTGAAACAAACGCTATTGTCACAAGTATCCATGCGAAAATAAAATTAAATAGAATTCCAGCAAAAAGAACTGATATCTGTTGTAGCTTGGGCTTATGGACGAAACTTCTAGCCTTGTCCTCTCCATTTATACTTTCATCATCTGGATTCTCGCCGAATATCTTCACATATCCGCCGAAGGGTATTAGGTTCAATGAATATACAACTTCGCCAACTTTCTTTGAGAAGATCTTTGGTCCGAATCCAATTGCAAATGCATCGACCCTTATTCCACAAGCCTTGGCGAATAGGAAATGTCCAAGCTCATGAACAAAAATAAGTACCGCAAGAACAATTAAAAATATTATCGTTGTCATTATGAAGTTATCTCTTTATCTTTCTTTGTATAAAGTTCTTCTAATTTCTTGTTTGTCTCGTCAACCATTTTCTGAATTTCCTTCTGATGTCGGAATGCTTCATCCTTGCCCATTCCTCCAGCCTTCTCCTTGACCTGCAAATCTTTCATAACATCATCTCTATGCATTCTGATCTGTTTCTTGCCTTCTTCTAATTTCTCTTTTGCGATCTTAACTATCTGAACTCTTCTTTCTGCTGTTAATTCAGGGAAATTAACTCTTAGACCCTTATCATCTACAACTACAGAAACACCAAGATCTGCAAGTGAAATAGCCTTCTCGACTTCCTTTGTCTGAGAATTATCCCAAAGCACAATTCGAAGTGTTCTCGCACCTTCTGTAGATATTGAACCTAATTGAACCAATGGTGAAAGTGTACCGAATGAATCAACCCTTACACTGTCTAACAATGCTGGGCTTGCTTGACCAGTTCTAATATTTGTAAATTCTTTCTTTAGCCACTCTTCTGTTCCTGATAATGATTTCTTAAATTTTGTAAAATCGTATGCCATATTTGCCTATTATAGCATATTTGGTTTGGGAAATGAAAAAGGGGCCCCAGCTGCGAAGAAGGGGCCCCAAGGAACCAGAACGAGGGGTTTTCTTGATGTGCCACCACACATCATCCTGTAGTCAAGACATAATGTCCTTTCTGTTCTCTGTAAAATATACTCCTATTCGAAAATATAGCAAGCCTACATAGTCAACACTACATACTCCAATAATTGCTTAACAGAAGCCGATCTGTCATTTATATAATCTAGAGCCTTAATTATTGCTTGTAATGCAACTTTATTCTTATCTCTATCCTCATACATAACTTGAGATAAGTTATTCAAGAAATCAATTGCTGATGATTTATTAATCTCTTCATCAGATATTCTCTTGGCTATATCATCTACATAGTCTATCTTTTCTTTTTTACTTAATTTCAAAAACTTTTTAATTTCATTTAATTTATCAGAATCATTCTCATTAATTTCCCTTGGGAGAATATGGAGTCTAGATCTAAGTGTTGGTAATAACAATTCTGCAGATAGCATAATTATAAAAAAGTGACTCTTCTCGTGTGGCTCCTCGAATATCTTAAGAAGTGCATTCTGTGCTTCGTGGGTTATATTTGAAATTTCAATTATAAAAATCCTTTTTGAATCCTCTGTGTATCCCTTTGATGAATGTCTTTCCTTCAGCGCTCGACTTTCATTGATTCCGAATGAATCGAATTTTTCATGATAGAAATCGGGGTTTTGTGCATGGTCTATATTAAATTTGCTCTTTAAATACTCCTTTAACTTATCAACTGAATCCTTGAATGAGTGAATGAAGTATGCGTGATGGTCTAGGAAATGTAGGTATTGTGACAAGCTCATATACATAAATATATCATCAAATTAGGTTTTGCTCATATAAAGGCGAAATTATCCACAATCTTCATTAAATCTTAATAACTTCTTAAGCTTTTCTTAATACTCACTTTGTTAGGATATATTTTAGATGATTACTTTTTCCTGTGGGAGTGCCAAGGTTGGAGATTCAACCCTCATCAAGTAGAATTTGGGGGTTCAATTCCCCCCACTTCCACAGGGATGATTAATTATTCAGAAACTTAGTTGACAGTGGTTTTTATAGGTATATAATACAAATACTTGATGAGGGTTTTCCAACCGTAAGGTAAATTCAACAAAATTCCGCATTTGTGCGGTTTTTTGTTTTTTAAAACAGGAAGAAAGCAGAAGAGCGCTTCGACCGAGGTCGAAGCGCTCTACGATGTTAATGCGGGTCAACCGCAAAAATCATGACAAGGAGGAAGATAGAAAAGAGACCGAATGTATTTCGCCCTCTCCCTGCCCAGACCGAGACCCAATTCCAGAATTGAAGTGCCTTCTGTGGCTCTGAGTTCGGAGACATGTGATCAAGTGATCGATTGTGCTTATAAAGCAAGCTTCTTCTAAAGAATGCATGCCAGAGAATTATCTGACAAAAACAGACCAAAAGAAGGAATATTGCAAAGACTATTACAATTATTAAGGGGTTCATATCCGTATATTAATATACAATATTTAGTACTATTTGTAAATAGTAATATAAATTTATATAAAAGAAGAAGCGCCCCGACCCGAAGGTCGAAGCGCTCTGCGCACAAATCAATCTGTAACAAATTCAGAATTCTCGATCCTGCACAGCTCGAACAATTCCCTCCTTGTCCTCTTCCAATACCCTAGAGTACGGAAAAGATGGAAGATATGATCGAACCTAGACTCGAAATGGAAACCGTGAATTTCTTTAGCCACTAATTCTCTGGTGAGAAGGTTTAGAATGATTGTGTACAACTCACCCTTTTCATAATCACCTTGCCTGAGATTACGAAACTGCCTCTGTAGAGAGGCGATCTTCCACCAATTCCATGTCTCGTAGGACAGAAGAACTTGAGGTGTGAGCATGGCTACAGATAGAATAAACAAGGCTACTGGTATGTGTACTGATGATTTATAGACATAACAGAAAAAACATATTGTAGATACTTGAATGTACAGGATGGATACTACATTCACCCTCTGAATAACAGATCTGTTGTAGTCCCGCATTGCAGGACTGGTGTGCCTCTCAACACCACCCATAAAGTCCATCACCGCAAACAGTGGTGGCGTGATCAGAAAGATCACAAGATTCCAAAAGTAATTTTTAATCGCTCTCATGTCGACGTTCTCCGAATGTGCAGTTATCCTAATGCTCGACTTGGCGAGACAAAGCGTAC
>CAZOGG010000016.1:0-8609 GCA_964579565.1 uncultured Candidatus Saccharibacteria bacterium
CTCCAGCATTGTCAGTAATTGGTCCATAAGCATCAATAGCGACTATAATACCAGCCATTGAGAGCATACTCATTGCAGCAACTGCTATACCGTATAGTCCTGCTAGATGATAAGTAACTAGAATACCTATAACAATAGTCATAAGTGGCCATGCTGTAGACTTCATTGAAATAGCTAGACCTTGAATAATATTTGTTCCGTGACCAGAATTAGATGCATGAGCGATTGACTGAACTGGCTTATACTTTGTTGATGTATAGTACTCTGTAATAAGTACAAGTGCTCCTGTAACAAGAAGACCTACTATAGCTGATCCATAAAGCTCATAGATACTGTATAGGCCATTTGTGTCCATCATGAATCTAGTAACAAAGAAGAATCCGACTGCAGATAATACTGCTGCAGCAACTAGACCCTTGTACATTGCACCCATAATGTCTTGTGACTTTCCTAGTCTTACAAACCATGTACCGATTATTGAACAAATAATAGCGACACCTCCAAGTACTAGTGGGTAAACAATAGCTTGAGTATTGTCCGCTCCAAATGTAACTACAGCAAGCATCATGGCCGCAATTGTAGTAACAGCGTATGTCTCGAATAGATCTGCTGCCATACCTGCACAGTCACCTACATTATCACCTACATTGTCAGCGATAACTCCTGGGTTTCTGGGATCATCCTCTGGAATATTAGCCTCAACCTTACCTACTAGATCTGTTCCTACATCTGCTGCCTTTGTGAATATACCTCCGCCAAGTCTAGCGAAAACCGAGATAAGACTTGAACCGAATGCAAGACCAATCAATGATGCAACATTGTGAGTAATAGCATAGAATCCAGCAACACCTAACAGAGCAAGACCTACTACAAGTAGTCCTGTAACAGCTCCACCGTTGAATGCTAGAGTAAGAGCCTGACTAAGACCACTTCTTGCAGCCTCGGCAGTTCTAACATTTGTTCTAACTGATACGTTCATACCGATATATCCAGCAAGAGCTGAGAACACTGCACCAACTAGAAATCCTAGTGATGTCTCAAGATCTAGTGCCCACCAAATCACAAAAAATAGAATTACAGCAATAATAGCAATTGTCTTGTACTGTCTGTTCAAATATGCCTTAGCACCTTCCTGAATAGCTAATGCTATCTCTCTCATCTTATCGTTACCTGTTGGCTTCTTTAATATGTTTAATATAAGAACGAAGCCGTAAATCAAAGCTATAACTGAACTTACAATTGCAAATATAACTGAAGAATTCATAATAAATTTTGTTAATTGAAAACACTATTAATAATAGCCAGAATACTAACATATTTATTGAATTATGCCAGTATTTGTAGTATTTATGGGAAATTAATACTTCCTTATAACTCCCTTAACAACAGCAACTACATTTAGCTCATTCTCAGGGTAAATAGGCTTATAGTTCTTGTTAGCTGGTTGTAAATAAACTTTATCACCCTTTCTCTTGAAGTATTTCATTGTCCAACCTCCATCAACCTCAGCAATTACAATATCGTTCTCCTTGGGATTAATAGTACGCTCCACAATTACATAATCACCCTCCTTAATACCTTCCTCAATCATTGAATCTCCTTTAACCTGCAATAGATATGTTGAGCTTCTGTCCTTGATTAGGTATGAGTCTAGATTTAGAGTATCTAGAATTGATTCATCAGCAACTGTAGGTATTCCAGCCTCTACAAGACCTAGAAGATTGACCTCAGGTGAAATATTGTTCGGTACCAGCTTGCCTGTAGAGTCCTTACTAAGAATATTTGCTTCAACAAGCTTATTAACAAGTTTATAAACTGCGTTTTTGGACTTGAAGCCGACGAGATCCATAATCTCGCTATAACTCGGCATTCTTTTCTGTCTATCATAGAATGATAGGATTTTGTTCTTGTAGTTCTCAATCATAATAATATACTTGTGAATATTCCTACTGTCCTCCTTAGAATACTGAAGCTTGGCTGTCTCTCGAAGCTATTGAACTGTGACATAAGGAATCTATGTCTTCTAGCTTCTGCCTTATATGGTAGACCCTTAATTATCTTTAGATCTATAGTGCTATTTAACTTTTTTATCTCCCTTTGAACATTATAAACTAATTTGAATTTACTCATATGATTTTTAAAATTAAATATCTTGTATGTATACATAATACAGTGAACATTCGTTCACTGCAATATGTAACTGTGGATAATTAATTATTTTCCCCTATTTAATTATCTTCGGAAGACTTATTATGAATTCTGCTATGTATTTCATAATTCCAAATATGTAATCTACTAGCAAATCACTATATGATGGCACCGAATATGTGAATTCACTTGTATCCTCTGTTGGATTATTAATGTAGTTGTCTATCTTATCTGCAAGTGTCTGATTCTTGGTTACTATAGCTATTGGCGACTGATCGGATTTACCTGTACTAGTAGAGTTCTTAATTGCCTGATTTGCAAGATTGTTTGAAGGATTAAGATTTTTTGTTGTTGTAACTGGATTAACAGGATTATTAACAACAATTGGGACATATACTGGCGCAATTTCTCCTTCAACAATTTCATATGTTGAGAATCCAGTAACTGTGAATACCACTGTGCCGTTTGAGTATGAATTAAGTGTACATGTAGTACATGACTTACTATCCTTTAGAATCTTGGGATTCTTAACCTTAACATTATACAGAGTAATTACTGCATCCTTATTTAGCTCTGGTAGTTTTGTCGAATCTAGTGTGACTTTGTTCTGATTAAATATTAAGTTTGAATCTATATCCAATTGATCCTTGTAACTGCTTGTTGTTCTTAATGCCTGTACATCTTTCTTAAAGAGAATCTTACCATAAAGCTTCTTACCTAGTTCAAGATTACTAATTCTAGATATGTCGGAATTAAAGTCAGGCTTAATATCAAATGTTGCAACTTTTGGTCTTGGACATCCGTAATTATTAACAAATGATTTTAGAGTAGCAGGAGTATTTGGACATTTGTCAAACAAATCAATTACAGAATCTGAGTCTGAATCCAATGATTCAACTGGAGCATTCACTGGTGGTTGAGTCGGTGTTTCTGATAAAGGATCAGTTCCTTGTGGTAAAGGTACGGGTATAAATATTGGACAAAGTGGATCATTAGATGATCTTGAACAAGGATTGGAATCTGGTACTAATACAATTACACCATCACCTACTGCGAAATCCCTACTTACAGTATTTGAAATATTTCCTGCACCGTCCTTTGCCTTAACTTCAAATTTATAAGTTCCAGAAGGTACTGCGGTATAATCATAATATATGTCAGTAGTCCATGGAGACCATGAGTCATTGAATCCGACAAGTCGGTACTGGTAGAACAATGAAAATGAATTAGATGTCTCTGGCACATATGTCTCAGGATTATCTGGAGCACCAACCTGTGGAACATGAGTCTCATCCAATGCAAACCATCTAAATCTGAAATTTGATTCCTTTATCACGCCTCTTGGTCCTGTTGAAATAGCAATCTTTGGTGCCATAGAATCAGACCTTGACTCTATGCCCGCCGATTTAATCTTCGCCTGGAAATCTGCATCTGTTACATTTCTACCGACAACATATGAAGGAGTTCTACCGAATTCAATTATTCCAGCTGATGCAGACTTTGCATTACCCATCAAATCATAAACAGTATACTGACTACTACTTAATGATGTTCTTAATTGTCTATTTAATTTATCATTACTCCATATAACCAATACTGGGTTACTTGCCTTATCAAATAGATATGCTGATACCGAATTATTAATTTTTAGATTACCAATTGAAGTTGATTTGTCGACGAAACTAGCTGACACAGAATACGCCACACCCTTTGGTCTAAGTGTTCCGTCGTACTCAAATATCGTAGGATGGGTATCAAATGAGTCCAATGAACTAAACATTCTTGAATCATAGTAGAAATACTTTGACATTCCATTACCTACTGATTCGATAAAGTTCTTTACAAGATCTTCGGGCTTAGTTAACATACCCTTCGAAAATCTTTCGGAAATATTTGCACTAACCCCCCATGGTAAGAAACTAGCGTAATCACCCTGATAGAATCCTAGATCCCACGCTCCAGCCTCAGTATTCCATACTGGTATATTTAGGTTGTTAATTATAGTTGAATAACTTGCTCCTGTGTGACCTCCAGGATATGCATGTCCGGAAAATATCTCGATATTATTCCTAACCCAACCTGCTTCCTGTGCCTCAAGAATTGCATATACATTTTGCATATAACCAGCATCAGTACCTCCCATGGCTACTATTTTAGCTGTTGGATCAACTGACTTTATTACAATTGCAGTTCTCTTTAGAAGTTCAGCGTAGAATGTCTCACTGAATAATGGGAATGCTGTCTTTTGATGATTTGGTTCATTCCAAACCTCCCAATATTTAACATAAGGTTTATAATGATCAACAACTTTCCTTACGAAATTCTCCCATTTAGTTAAATTAGGTAGACCGTTACTACTCATTGCCCATGTAGGTCCATATCTTGATATTATAGTTGTACCACCATTTCCATATGTTGGTGCACCTGACAAAGTTCCTAGAATATTAATGCCATTATTAACTGCGATACTTATTTCATTATCATACCAAACGAAATTCCCCTCACTTGGCTCTGCCAAATTCCATCTAAAATATGGTGCTGGACTAAATACTCTAGTCCACTTAATTCCTAACTTTTTAAGCAAATCCATTTGGTAATTATCATGATAGCCATGAATTCCAACAAATGAATTCGGATCAGAACCTGACACAGCTGGTTGAGGTATAACGGAATAAACTAACTCTTTATCGCTGCCATTTACCCCGTCTACCCAATATACAATTCTAAATGCGCCATTTTTACCTGTCGAAAGATCGATTGAGTATGTCTGATACGCCTTTGAACCTAATGAACTAATACTCATACTACCATCCTTAACTTTGGTGTTTAAGTAATCATAAATCTCATAATTTAATAATCCACTGTTAGTTGTTGTTCCAGCATTATATATTTAAATTTGACCAGTAACAGACTGGGTATTGTAGTAGACACCAGCCTTAACTGTAGTATTTATCATAACCTCAATATCAGTACTTGGTACATAACTATCACCTAGATCGCCTTCCTCCAATTGAACTGCATCAATCCACAGGAAATCACTAGCATTCGCGCTTGTATATGCACCATTTGTTTCAATCAGGAATTGATAGTCACTAGTTGGATATGCAATTGCGTATCCAGTAACACTGAACCTCTGCCATTGATCATTAACTGCAATTTTCTTTAGAACTGTTTCTCGACCGTATGTTGCTGTCTTTGGAGGAGTAAATGTATTTAACATTTTAATATCGATCAATCCATTTGCTAGACTCTTGCCTGGATTAGTCTTAGCCCAAAAGGAGAAGGTGTATTTCTTATTAGGTTTCAAATTATATGCTCTTGTGGCAAATTGTGGCCATCCGGTATTATTATCAAGTGGTATCCTGAAGCTTGCTCTTCCATCATAAGCAACTGATGTATCCCATTGAGACTTAAGATCAGCCCTCTTACCAGAATAGAATCCCCAGTTAGCATCAACACCAACCTCGAAGCTACTATTTGATATAAGATTAGATTTAGTAACCGAAGAGGTTGTATCTGCATCTGGTCTTGAAAGATCAATAGCTATTCCTCCTATAACTTTCTCATTTAAATTATTTGTAATGTATACTCCCTCAATTGTAGCCCCTTCTGTTATGCTTAGATTACCAGTTTTAAAAATATCAAGAAATAGTTGATATGAGTTTACTGTCGTAGTAACAGGACCTATCAGTGTCCAATCAGAAGTTGCATTACCTCTCACTGTAGGTACATTTCCCAATTTTAGTTGAACACTCTGGCCTCCATTTATCTTTACAAAAACATTATAAGTACCAGGAGCAAGTAATCCTGGAATTCTAATCAAACCGCTTGCCTTAGATAGATTCTGTCTAATTGAAACTGAATATCCAGATGTGTTTCTGCTCCAAACAGCAATATCCTGATTATCAAGACCTAGCTGTCCAGCAAGGATAAATGTCTTCCCTGATGTGATTACATTGCCTGGCGGAGCCTCATTGGCATACATATCAGAAAACTTCACTACTCTTATTTTATCAATTTTAACATTTGCCGAAAGTCCAGATATTTTGATTTGATGAGAACCAGCTGACAAGAGTATAAAATTACTATTCTTTGTATACGACCAATAAGCTCGTTTCTCCAGGAAACCATCGACAACAGGATCGACATCAAATATATTTGCTCCAGGCTCTAGATTATCTACAGTTAAGGCAAATCTATCATATTTCGATGTGAAATTTGCTACGACAGCTACATAATAATTGTCGTCTGATGGAACATTAACTGTGTATGTTGCTTGCCAAGAATCTGATGCAGTATTGTAAACATAACCTCCTTCATTCTTATATGTACCTGATAGTGTTCCAGATTCTGCCTCAATATAACCTATACCAGTCAGATTTGGTGTTGTGAGTAATGTATTTTGATTCGTAGGTGGTGCTGGTGGTGGTGGAACGGGATCAGAAGGTGTTGTAGGTGGTGGAGTGCTAGGTGTTGTATTTGTATTACTTGTAGTATTTGCGAATAAATCACTAATCTCCTGCTGAGACAAGGCTCTGTTATAAACTCTGACATCATCTATAGCACCCTTTAACCATCTATTGTATGAATTTAATTTATTTATTTGGAAATTTTCTGTATTTGACCCTGTACCACTTACATTATCAGGCGAGCCATTTGTTCCTAATGTGAGTGAAGTGCCATCTAAGTATATTTTATGCTTATTAGTCCCCAATGAATGATCAAATACTCCACACCAATACTGCCATGTATTGCTCTGTAGTACTCCTGTTGGTGACTTAACAAAGCTAGCGCCGTTATAGCCATATGCAATACTTGACGCACTAGTAACTTGAAAGAACAGACCATTACTTCCAGATATCTTAGACATTACAGCCTGATTTGTAAGTGCAGCATTATCTAATTTAACCCACGCACACACTGTCTGAGCTGACAGACTACTCATTGTAGTAATATTTGATGTGTCTATATAATCATCTACTCCGTCGAATTGAATTGCGCCACTACCAACCTTACCGGCAACCCATGTAGGTCCACCGACCAATGTTCCAGACTTTGAAGATACTGTATCAGTTATAGTTGTACCACCACCTTCATCAAAAGTATAGTTTATTATTAAGCCATTATTCAATGCGCTCCCAGCTTGAGCAACATACGGAATCTGTAATGAGTCAATGTACGCTATCTCATCAGTTAGACTAAAAAACAAATTTATAGGAATAATACTAGCTAATACTAAAGTCAAAATAGCATAGTAATTTGTTTTTTGGTTCATATTATTATCAAACTTTTTATTGATAATAATTATATCAGTTAAACTAAATAAATATTTAACTAGTTATCAACATAATTAGTACTTTTTGCGCTCAATGATTACAGAAACTAATGAACTGACAATTACTATGGCAGAATAGATGATCAAAATCTGATAATAATCGAAAGTCACATCATTGAGCATTCCCAATATACAGACGGATATCCAAGACACAACAGATATTGCACCTGAAATGAAAGCAATTCTACGCATTGGTCTTTCCCTTTTTGATATGAAGAAATCCTTCTGTAATAAATGACTCCATACATACCTATTAAGAATATAGCCATTTATAAGTAGAACTATCATAATTGTCATCTTTGACAGGAACTTCGCAGAAAACAAGTATTTATCAATATCTGAAAGGAAAATCACAAATCCTGATGCTATTATGAAGAATAGACTTATCAATACAACCTTCGATAGCACTGATAGCGTATTAATTTCTGTTTTATTTAACTTCTTATCCTTACTATAGAAAGTAAATAGAATATCTGATATCAGTGCAGATCCCATACCAAACATGACACTTATTACATGTGCAATTGTTGCAATTTCCATTTAACTAAAGTTATTTCTTAGCAAATCCTTCCAATGCCTTCATTGCCTCCACAGGAACCATATAAACTACAGTATTACTCTGATCTGATGACATATCATTTATTGACTGCAATGTTCTTAGATGTAATGCACCTGGAGTCTTGGCTAGCATTTCTGCGGCCTTGGCTATGTTCTCTGATGCTGCTAGCTCACCTTCTGAGTTGATTATCACAGCTCTCTTCTCTCTTTCTGCTTCTGCTTGCTTTCCTATTGTTCTTTCCATATCTGCAGGAAGACTTACATCCTTCAATTCCACATTCTGAACCTTAAGTCCCCAAGCATCTGTCTCTCTGTCTACAATTTCTCTGATTCTATCTGCAATCTTGTCTCTACTTGAAAGCAGCTCATCCAATGTAACCTCACCTACAATATTCCTCATTGTTGTCTGAGCGTATTGAGATATAGCATATCGGAAATCCTCAACCTCAATAATCGCCTTATTTGCATCACTTACCTTATAGTAAATAACTGCATTTACCTTTACTGACACATTATCTCTTGTAATAGCATTCTGATCTGGAACATCTACTGCCTTTGTTCTTATATC
>CAZOGG010000017.1:0-8587 GCA_964579565.1 uncultured Candidatus Saccharibacteria bacterium
TATGAAATGGGAATAACTCACGTTATACGCGCTGAAGAGCATTTATCAAATACACCAAGACAAATCCTAATCCAAGAAGCTATAGGGGCTCCTAGGCCAATATACGCTCATTTGCCACTAGTTCTAGCTGAAGATAGATCTAAGCTTTCGAAGAGAAAGCATGGTGAGACTGTGTCACTTACATATTATAGAAATAAGGGATATTTACCTCAAGCAATTCTTAATTTCGTAGCATTAATTGGCTGGAATCCTGGAACAGATCAGGAAGTGTTCAGTCTCGATGAATTAGTTAAATCATTCGATCTTTCTAAGGTTCAGAAGGCTGGTGGAATATTTAATGTTCAGAAACTAGACTGGTTCAACAAGAAATACATAGATGCAATGTCTATCGAAGAGTTCGAGAAGAACATTAGTCAGTACAATGTTCCCAAGAAATTACTTTCTCTAGTTAAAGAGAAAATCACCAAGTATTCTGATATACCTGATTTACTATCAGAAGAATTATCATTTGTGAATTCTATTTCAACTTTCCCTAAGGAGTCGCTTAAATGGAAACAGGAGCCTGATCTTGTTAACACAAAGACTTACCTTAAGACATGTATAGATATTCTTTCTGGATTAAATGATTTCAACAAGGAATCAGTCAAATCTGCCATATGGCCACTTGCTGAGGAGAAGGGTAAGGGTAATATTCTCTGGCCAATGAGATATGCTCTATCGGGTAAGGACAAGTCACCAGATCCTTTCACTATTTGTGAAATCCTTGGTAAGGAGGAGTCAATTAAGCGTTTACAAACAGCATATGAATTACTTAATTAGAATTATATTTATTTTTTTCATATCTTTATTTATTACTAATTCAGTTAGTGCAGAAACGGCCGAAGAACTCAAAAGTAAAATTAATGATAGAAATGAAGCAATACAAAAGCTAGAACAAGAGATAAAACAATATCAGACTGATATTGATGCTCTTGGTCAAGAAGCTAATTCTCTCAAGAATACATTGAAGTCTCTTGATATTTCAAAGAAGAAATTAGAAGCAAGTATCAAGATCACAGAGAATAAGATAGCAGCAAGAAATCTTGAGATTAAGGAGCTATCATTACAAATTGGCGACAAGAGTGAAAGAATTAGTGACAGTAGAAGAGTTATATCTCAATCCTTGTATACAATTTCTCAGTCTAACTCGGCTTCAGTTATTGAGACATTACTGAGCAGAAGATCACTTTCTGAAATGTGGGATAGTACAGATCAACTTGCTACCTTGCAGGCAAGTATGCAAGACAAGATTCATGAATTGGAGGATCTCAGAGAGAATCTTGAAGAGAACAAGCAATTAACAGAGAAAAAGAAAAAGGAACTAGTGTCATTAACTAATGACTTGAGGAATGAGACAAAGATAATTGCAGATACAGCGAAGGAGAAGAATTTAATTCTTCAAGAAACCAAGAACACTGAATCAAGTTACAAAAAGCTTTTGACTGCAAAACAAATAGAGAAGGAAGCTTTCGAGAAGGAAATCCTTGAGTTCGAGGCTAACCTTAAGACAATAGTCGATCCTAATAGTATACCGACATACAATGCTGGTATATTGAATTGGCCATTAAGTAATATAAGAATCACACAGTATTTCGGTAATACTGCATTTGCTGCAAGGAATCCTCAAGCCTATGCAGGTAAGGGGCATAATGGTATAGATTTTGGAGCATATATCGGTACTCCAGTTAAGTCAGCCTTGTCTGGTGTTATTGTTGATTCTGGAAATATGGATCTTGCCAATAAGGGTAAATGCAAGAATTATGGTTCATATGGTAAATGGATACTTGTGAAGCATAATAACGGTCTATCTACATTGTATGCTCACTTGTCACTTATAAAGGCGGTGAAGGGTGAAGCTGTATCTACAGGAGAGGTTATAGGATATAGTGGTAATACAGGAACATCATTCGGTCCGCATTTACATTTCACAGTATTCGCATCTGATGGTGTTACTATAGCCAAACTAGTAAATAGTAAGAATTGCAAGAATGCTATTATACCAGTAGCACCAAGAGCCGCGTATCTTAATCCACTTTCATATTTACCAAATTAGATGTACTATTTAATTTAATATCATGTATAGAAAGACTTATATAGAAGTAAATACTCAAAATCTCAAGAATAATATTTCTAAAATCATAGAGAATTATCAAGGTTATAAGTATTATATTGGTGTTGTTAAGGGTAATGTATACGGCCATGGATATGAGAGTATTAAGCATTTACTAGAATCTGGAATTAATTATCTTGCAACTTCTACACTCGAGGAGGCTATAAGTATTCGAGAATTGTATAGAGATATTCCTATTATGTGTTTGCAACCAATACACATTGAGGATATTGATCATGCCATTGTTAACGATATAGCTATTACAATTTCCGATTATGAATATTTCAAGAAATTGATAAATCTTAATCTATCTAAAGGAGTTAAATTTCATTTAAAGATAAATAGTGGTCTCAATAGACTTGGAATATCAGATATGAATCATGTTCTAGATATAGTTAATTTCTGTAAGAATAATAGTTTTATTAAAGTAGAAGGAATATTCTCGCATTTTGCTACAACTGGTATATACGAGAAGCATTGGGATGATCAACTCGAGAGATTTAGATTTATTACATCACTGATTAATCTCAGTGAAATTCCAGTGGTGCATCTTGGAAGAAGTTTGACCCTACTTCATCATGACAAAATCGATATTGTTAATGCGGTTCGTCTCGGTGCTGTTATGTATGGCTACTATACAACATCACTCAAGCAAACAGGTATAAAGGCTTTCTTCAGGGAAATTAAAAGGAGAATCTATACTAGATTATTTAATATTAGTAAGACAAATAGAACTTTGAAATGCCATTTCGATCCGTGTTTATCGCTCTATAGCGAGATAATTGAAATTAAAAGGGTAAGAAAGGGCGACTATATAGGATATGGATCATATTATGAGGCTAAGTCAGATATTTATACTGGTATTGTTCCTATAGGCTATGCTGATGGATTCTTCCGAAGTAATAACGGTGGTTATGTCTCCATCAATTCCAAGAGATACAAGATAATCGCCGTTGATAGTGGAATGTTGATTGTTGTAATAGATAGCTCGGTTAATGCATATGATAAAGTTGAAATAGTAGGCCCAAATATAAATGCTAAGGAACTAGCAAAAAGGAATAATACAACTATGTACGAAGTGTTGTGTGCATTTAAGGAATCTATACCTAGAATATTGAAATAAAACCATGGAAAAAATGGACTTCTCTGTATTAATACTTGGCTCTGATATGAATGCCTATTATATGGCTAGATGCTATCACGAACTTTATAATTCGAAAGTAGATATGATGGCAAGATCATTCTCTGGTCCTACCAAATACACTAAGATCATAAATCCAATTACAATTCAGGATAATAATGACAATACAGTATTAAATTCACTAAATTCCTATGCTAGCAATTCAAATTTCAATAGAATTCTATTAATAGCCACAAGTGATAAGACTGTCAGACAAGTAGTTGAAATGAAGGATAAATTAAGTAGTAAATTTGTATTTAATTATCCTTCACTAGATATTGTTAATAAACTACTTATTAAAGCTAATTTCTATAAGGAGTATTCTTCGCAGTTGAATTTACCCAAGACAATTCTTTATTCTTGCAATAATAGCGCAATGCCCAATGTTAATTTCCAATATCCAATTATTCTGAAGCCATCAAATAATATTGAATATCACAATCATGAATTCGCAAATATGAGCAAGGTTTATAAATTGAATAATGCCGACGAGCTCAATGGTGTTGTTAATCAGATCAAGGCTTCGGGTTATAGAGATGAACTAATTATTCAAGAATTTATTCCTGGAGGTGATGACTCGCTATTCGATGCTGTATTCTATTGTGGTAAGGATGGAAAGGTTAAGCTCATGACTTTCGCTCAGATTGGATTGCAAGAGAGGACAAATACTGGAGTAGGGAATTGCACTGTTTTAGTTAATGGATTTGATGAACATGGCTATAAGGAAGAGATAATTATCAAGATGAAGGAATTTCTAGAAGGAATAGGCTATCAAGGATTCGCTGAATTTGATTTGAAATATGATTCTAGAGATGGAAGTTATAAAGTATTTGAAATAAATCCAAGACAAGCAAGGAGCAGTTATTATCTAACTGCATGCGGACATAATCTTGTTAAATATTTGATTGATGATCTGATTTATAACAAACAAATAAGCACGACATTGATTAACGATAAAATGCTACTAACCTTTGTACCCAATTATGTTATTAGGAAATACGTAAACAGCATTCCACTGAAAGCCGAGATAGAGAGACTTATTAAGCAAGGTAAAGTAACCCGACCACTACATTACAAAAAGGATAATTCAATATTGAGATGGCTATATCTATTTATCAGAGACCTAAATTATATACAGAAATATAGAAAGTTTACCTTCTAACAAAATATTCTTCATACCAGACTAGGAAAGTTAGCACAGTCCAGATTTTCCTTGCATTATTTCTCTTGCCACTCTTGTGTCCATCTAAGTAATTCATAATCTGATTATTATCGAAGTATTTATTAGAAATTTCATTATTGAAATATTTCTTTACGAAATTATAGTGTTTATCTTCTCTTAACCATTCTACAAGAGGAAGAGGGAAGGCCATCTTTACCCTATTTGCACTATCGGTATTTATCTTCTTACCTGTTGAAAGTCTAAGGGCTAGCTTGGTATTCTCATTACTTACTTTATATTCACTTGGAATTGTTCTTGCAAGCTTAAATATTTCAATATCCAGAAAGGGAACACGAAGTTCAAGTGAACTAGCCATGCTCATTTTGTCGGCTTTTAATAGTATTTCTTGAACCATCCACATATGAATGTCCAAGTATTGCATTTTGGTTATATCATCTAATCCCTTAACTTGATCATAGTATTTCTTCGCGAATTTATATGGATTCGACAGTTCAAATTTGTTTTTTAACAATACTTTCTTCTCAACATCATCAAATATATTACTATTTCCGAGGTATCTCTCTTCAATTGGCTTGGATCCTCTAATCAAGAAATTTTTGCCCTTGAAGTCTGGTAAAAACGTAACAATACCTGCAATAAATTTCCTTATTATTAATGGAATAATAGAATATCGCTTTATAGCCAATGGTTCCTTGTACACATTGTATCCTCCGAACATTTCATCAGCACCTTCACCTGACTGAACCACCTTAACACTCTTGGATGCTAGTTTAGAAAGGAAATAGAGTAGATTAGCGCTTGGATTAGCTAACGGCTCATCTAAGTGATACTGAACATTGCCGATATTATCGAAATACTCATTTGAATTAACAATTTTGACCTCATTGGCTACATTTATTTCTTTAGCTAATATTTTGGCGCTAATATCCTCACTGTATCTCTTATCATCGAATCCTATTGTAAAGGTTTTGATCTTTCCCAATTTAGATAATTCATATGCAACAATACTTGAGTCTACACCGCCAGATAGGAAACAGCCGACCTCAACATCACTTATTTTATGAGCATAGACTGAATCTTCCAGAGTTTTGGATATTCTATCAGCGAAATAATCAATTGTTTTATCATTCTGAATATCGAAGCTGACATCGAAATATTTATGGACATTTAATTTATTATTTTGGTATTCGAAATAATGACCAGGTGCAAGCTTGTAGACATTCTTGAAGAAAGTATCTTCTCCAGGAATACAGCTGAATGTTAGATAATCTGATAATTTCAGCTCATTAAATTCCTTTTTAAATTTGGGATGGGGAAGGAAGCCTTTGATTTCTGAACCGAATAGGAAAGTATTGTCCTCAGATTTGTAATAGTACATAGGCTTGATACCGAAGAAATCCCTAGCACCAAAAAGCTTTTTGCTAGTTTTGTCCCAAATTACGAAAGAGAACATTCCCCTTAATTTCATTAACAAATCACTGCCATATTCCTCATATCCATGAACAAGGACTTCAGAATCAGTGTGGGTATAGAATCTGTGCCCCTTATTTATCAAATCCTCTCTTAATGTTTGATAATTGTAAATCTCACCGTTAAAAAGCAGAACCTTGGTCTTGTCCTCATTATAAATAGGCTGGGATCCGCCTTCGAGATCTATAATACTTAGTCTTCTAAATCCTAGGGAAATTTCATCGTCAAAATAGCTATCCTCGGAATCTGGTCCTCGATGAGATATTCTAGATAGCATATCTGAAAGTACGCTCTCTTTATTGTCTATTTTACCTGTAAAACCTATAAATCCACACATATTGGAAATGATTATAGCACATTATTTTGTTCATAAAATATGGTATAATTACGATAATATGAAAAGAATATTAAAGGGCTTAATACCTAAATCAATATTTAATACATACTATTATTCAATGGCGATTCTGGCCTCTCTCGTTTACAATTCTCCGTCCAAGAAAATGATAGTTATCGGTGTTACAGGTACTAAGGGTAAGACATCAACTATTAATTTCATTTGGTCATGCTTGATGGCTGGGGGTTATAAGACCGGAATAATAAGTACAGCAAATATCAAGATTGGTGATGATGAAGTATTGAACAAATATCATATGACCATGCCTGGAAGGTTTGTGATCAGTAGCCTTATGGCTGAAATGGCCGAGAAGGGCTGTAAGTTCTGCATAGTAGAAACAACATCAGAAGGTATCAAGCAACATAGGAATGTTGGAATTATCTATGATATCTTCGTCTTTACGAATCTATACCCAGAACATTTACCATCTCATGATAATAGCTTCGACAAATATAAGGCAACTAAAGGAATACCATTTAGAGACTTATCAAAGTATGAGAAAGTAATTGATGGTAAGAGAATTGATAGAGTAATAATTGCAAATAATGATAGTGATCATGCTGATTATTATTTACAATTCCATGCAGATCACAAATACACCTACTCTATTAATAAAGCCTCAGATAATAGGGCAGGGGCCATTTCTAATTTATCTGACTCAGTTAAATTTAATTTAAATGGGGAAGACTACACCTTGAAAATCCTTGGTGAATTTAATATTTATAACGCCCTACCTGCAATAATAATCGCTAAGAAATTTAATATTAGCTATGAGAATATCAAGAATGGTTTATTAAATTTAAATTTGATTCCAGGAAGAATGGAATTAATAAATGCCGGACAGAATTATACTGCAATTGTTGACTATGCACATGAGAAGGAAAGTATGACCAATGTTCTAAAAACCGCTGTTTCTATACGCAAGTCCCCTACCAACAAAATTATAGTTTTGCTAGGTGCAGAAGGTGGAGGTAGAGATAAGTCCAAGCGACCCTTGATGGGCCGAATTTCTGCTGAACTTGCTGACTATGTAATTGTGGCTAATGTCGATCCATACGAAGATGATCCCAAGGAAATTCTAGAAGATATTGCTAGAGCCTCAGAATTGAACGGCAAAATAAGAAATAAGAACTTATTCGTCATTGAGGACAGAAAGCAAGCTATAGACAAAGCCGTCTCACTAGCTCAAGAGAATGATATAGTCATCATAACCGGCAAAGGTGCCGAGCAAAGTATGATCATTGGAGGTAAGTCTATACCATGGGACGATAGAACTGTTGTTAGAGATGCTATAATTAATCAATTAAAAATAAAATAAATTAGTATGATCAAATGGATTATAATAATAGTAGCCGGATTAATATTTCTAGGATATATAGGATTCGATGTTCGTAAGGCTGTAGAAGCACCAGCAACTCAAAGCAATCTAACTTATGCCAAGAATGTCACAGTATATGTCTGGACAAAGTATTTACAGAAGCCAGCGACATATTTATGGAAGGAAGTATTTGTTAAGTTAATATGGAATCCATCACTTAAGGCTTTGTCGGATAGAACTTCAGGGAATACTGGCACAGCAAGCTCAACATCACCATAGTAAGTATCGGCTCATTAAGGAAATGAGCCTTTATTTTACATAACGTAGTGCGTAAAAGATATATTGTGCGACACGGTATCTTTAGCAAAGCAGGCCATAATCCAGATCATCTACATATCACCTTCTCCACTAGGTATGTACTAAAAATAGTTAGGATAATTTATAATATTAAAAATAAATTATGGAACAAGAATCATTCGATAGACTACTTATACTAATTATCGTCTTCTCAATTTTCTTTTCGTAGTAGGGTAGCTGAAATAAAGAAAACCACAGATAGCCTTGTGGTTTTCTGTGGTCGGAGTATCTGATCTTACTTACGTCACTGTTCCCTACCTCTTTTGTAGATAGGGCTTTCCTTTTGCAGCAAGGGCCCTTTTTCGGTATTCACCAGCACCACTCAGGGCCTCGATCTCAGCTGCATCTTCCTGGGTTACAAGAAGAAATTCTTCTGTCATTCTTGCCCAGTCCGAGCCCATCCTCGAGCGTGCGCTAACATCGTGGATACTGCTAGAATTGTTGTACATCCACGAGTTGTGGCTAAGCTCGTGGCTAACAGCTTGCATGACAGCAGTTTTGTAGTCATCATAGGCAATCACATTAGGATCGCCTAT
>CAZOGG010000018.1:0-943 GCA_964579565.1 uncultured Candidatus Saccharibacteria bacterium
TCTAAGAAAGGATAGAGTTGATATTGGAACTATATCTCTTGATGCTACATTTACACCTATCAGAAAGGCAAATTACGAGGTTGAGAACATGCGAGTTGGAGACAGAACAGATTTCAATAGACTAAGAATTACAATCGAAACAGATGGTACTCTTACACCTCATGAAGCACTAGAGCAATCAATAAGTTTGATGATTCATCAATTAAAGGCTATAGTAGGATTTAAGGAAGAAGAGGTTGTTGAGGAAGTTAAGCCAGCTAAGGTTGAGGAGGAAGAGACAGAAGGAGAGCCAAAGCAAGAGGTTGATGTAGAATTCTTGAAAACAAGAATTGATGCAATTGGCCTTTCAGCAAGAACAGTTAAGGCACTTTCAAATGCAAATATCAGAACAGTTGGTGGTCTTACAAGAAAGAAGGAAATCGACATTCTTGATGTTGAAGGTCTAGGTGGTAAGGGTATACAAGAAATTAAGAAAGTACTTGCAAATTACGGCATTACATTAAAATAATTATATGAGACATCATTCAGTCAAAAGAAAATTCGGCCTAAAGAAAGATCAGAGAAATGCTCTTATGCGTTCTCTTGCAAGAAATTTAATAAATGAAAGTAGAATTACAACTACTCTTGCAAAGGCAAAGGAGTTAAGACCATATATTGAGAAATTGGTTACAAAGGCAAGAACAGGAACACTTGCTTCAAGAAGAGTGATAATTTCTCAAGTTGGTGGAGTAAAGGAAACTAAAACTCTTATCGAGAAGGTTGCTCCAAAGTACAAGGACAGAAATGGAGGATACACAAGAATTATTAAGCTTTCACGTCGAGAATTAGATGCAGCGCCAATGGCACTAATTGAATTTGTATAATATTTAATACCATGATTCACACTATAGATGCACAAGGACAGAAGATAGGAAGAGTTGCGAGTGAAGCAGCTCCATTTCTG
>CAZOGG010000018.1:988-8580 GCA_964579565.1 uncultured Candidatus Saccharibacteria bacterium
ATAAGGCTGCTATTGATATTAAGAAGCTTACTGACAAGGAGTATGTAACTTTCACAGGATTCAGAGGAGGTATCAATACAGAGAAGCTTGCAGATCTAATAGCAAGAAAGGGTACATCTGAGGTACTTGAAAGAGCTGTGTATCGTATGTTACCTTCTAATAGTCTTAGAAAGGAGATGATGAAAAACCTAACTATCACAGCATAAATATATGACAATAACAAAAACAACAGACAGATATATTGAAACAGTAGGACGCAGAAAGACTGCTGTAGCTCGTGTTAGAATTACACCAGCATCAAAGATGTCATATGATATCAACGGCAAGACAGTTGAACAGTATTTCCCAACAAAGGAATTACAAACTACAGCCACAGAATCATTCGGTACATCAAAGCTAACAGAGACAAAGTTCAAGATTACAGTAGTTGCAAAGGGAGGAGGCATAAGTGGACAAGCAGAGGCTATCAGACACGGTATAGCAAGAGCACTTATAGAATACGACAAAGAACTAAGAGGTAAATTAAAGAAAGCGGGACTATTGAAGAGAGATCCAAGAGCAAAGGAAAGAAGAAAGTTCGGATTGAAGAAGGCTCGAAAGTCACCTCAGTGGAGTAAGAGATAATAACGAGAAGGATCCAGCACTTGCTGGATTTTTCTTTTATCCGTATACTTTAAATACTTATGAATGAAAATGATGATATAAAAATTGAAAAGGACGAGAATCTAGATGACTCAGTAATAGCTGAGGAAGAGGCTCTTGAGACCGTAAAGGTGCTTCAGGAGAAATTAAAAAAGGCCGAGGACGAGAAGCATGATTATCTCAAGAACTGGCAGAGGGATAAGGCTGACTTTATCAATGCCCGCAAGCGCGATGAAGAAGCTCAGAAGGACTTCGCTCGATTCTCTAATGAGAGTCTAATTTCAGAATTAATACCTGTTCTAGATAGCTTCAATATGGCTATGGGAAATAAGGAAGCATGGGAGAAGGCAGACAAGAACTGGAGAATAGGTGTTGAGTATATTTATAATCAACTTAACAAGGTTCTACAAGAATTCGGACTAAAGGAGATTAACCCTATAGGTCAGGTGTTTAACCCTATGCGTGATGAGGCTATTGAGCATGAGGGTGAGGGTAGTACTGTCACTGAGGTAATACAAAAGGGCTATGAGCTCCATGGTAAAGTGCTCAAAGCCCCTAAGGTTAAAATTGGGGAGGGTAAATAGACCTAAGAGATCTTTATTGTCTTTTTAATATCTTTCCAGTGTCCCTTTAACTGTTTCGCAACTGTTTGTAATTCCTTCTGGTCTATATTCTTTAACTGTGAGTATTTGCTCGAAATCTTATCAATAGCAGAATTATATAGATCTTCACTTAGAACCTTCATATTCTCTATTTCCTCCATTACCTCGCCCTTCATTTTCACTGTCCAACTTCTCAATGTCTTTCGTCTTGCTGGACCCTTAGTTGAGCCGTACAGATAATATGCGCCCGCTACTGTTGCAGCCATAGCTGCAATACCCAGCTCCATTACTAGATTGTTCTTATTTACTTTTTTCATTTTTAGTTTTGTTACTTTCTGTTAATACGAGACTTTCTTCTGTTGAAGAGACTACGAATAATCCTTACTATAGAAATTATTATGGATGAACCCCTTCTCAATTCATCATTTACCTCCATTCTTATATTTTTAATATCATTTGAAATGTCGGCACTTTCACTCCTTGCAATTTGTGATATTTCGCGGATATCGATGATAATTTTGGTTATATAGATGAGTATGATTGTGCTTATTATACCTACAATGCACAAAAAGATGGTTGTGATGAAAAAAAAGATGTCTGCATGAATAATGCTCTCCATGGCTTAATGGTAGCATAGAATGCCTAATAAGGCTTGTATTTGTTATATAAATGAAAAGGCGGTCGCTTGTGAAAGCGATCCGCCTGTTTCGATAACTTGTTATGTTCTAGGGTGTTATCGTTTACCCTATATCACTGTCAGATGCTGATTGTGATAACCCTTTCCCTCGGAAAGATGTATTCCGCTGTGTTCTTAGTGGGGATCTGGACGACTACATCCTGCCCATCGTTGGTTCCAGTAACCCAAACGAACGATCTGGGTGTTAAACCGATATCGCTTGCAAATTCTACCAATTGCTCCCAAGAGAGTTTTTTGGGATCAGATTCGGCGTTTTGGACCACGAGCCCTTCCTTCGTTAAGATTGCGCGAATTTCAATCATACCTGTTACAGTATATCATATTATAGGTATTTGTCAATACATAAGAAAAGGCGGTCGCTTGTGAAAGCGATCCGCCACTTTGTATGAGCACAATGATTAAAAAACCCGAAAAATGGAAACTATCACAACAACAATACACAAAATCATCAGTGGATCACCTTGCCTTATCAAACTAACTGCAATATGCAGACCTTCCATTATTGATTTCATAATAAGACCTAGCTTTGCTTTTATAATTATAACTAAGCATTCAGAAAACAAAAACCGCACTTACGTACGGTTCGGGATTCCATTCAATCCAGGAAGTGTTGAGGTGTTACCCCGGGCCTTCTACCCGATGAATGTGACTCGATCCAGATGCATTGTTATGGTTTTGGGTTTACCAAAAATGTAGGTTTCAAAAGATGCAGTACGTTTTTCAATATCAATATCGACCCGGACCACATCTGTCTTACCAAATTCATACGTATCTGCCAACTCGTCCAGTTCGGTTTCTAACACTTTATCAGGTGTCTGGACGGAGTTGGAGATCAATTGACCACTAGATGGAATCCAAAGTGCAAGAGCGTTCATGCTTACTAAAATATACTACAATTAATTAATTTGTCAATACACAAGAAAAGGCGGTCGCTTGTGAAAGCGATCCGCCCTTTGTAATAGATGGATTTATCTCGTTGTTTTTACATTATCGAGGACCATCATAATGACAACCCCAGCATCTTATTTTCGGATCTGACACTCGTACTGTCTCCATTTCACAAGTACCATTTTTCCGTATGTTTGTGTTGAACCTTTTTTCATCATGATGTATCCTGAAGATATATGTTAACCTGCTCCCACAATTTGGGCATTTACGCCCGGTTTTCTTGAGTAAGAGAATAAAGCCAGCTAAGAGAAAAAATAAGGTGTACATATTCCTTAATATCGTACTACATTTTAGATATTTGTCAATACATAATAAAAGGCGGTCGCTTGTGATAGCGATCCGCCTGATTGGGTGATTGTTTGGTTTAAAAGCGTCACCCAGGGCCTATTTAATTCTCTGGAATAATTCAGCCACTTCCTTGGAAGTGAATGGCTCATCTGGAAATGCTCTTTCAATTTCCGAAATGATCATGAATTTCCCATAATCTCTCTGTATACCAACTGCGCCAGCTGCATCCAGCTGGCCCGTGATCTGTTCAATGAAGGGAGTCAGATCGCGCTTCTGAGTAGTAGATTCGGAAGTGTTTGTGGTAGTTTGCATCTGTCAAAAGTATATAACATAAGTACTGCATTTGTCAATACATAAGAAAAGGCGGTCGCTTGTGATAGCGATCCGCCTGATTGGGTGAATTCAAGGAGAATTCTTTAATGCGCAACTGCAATGAGGATTCCAACAATTATTACAGTTGCCAAGGCTGCGAGTATTATAATTGCGCTTGCTTTCATTTCTGCATAAATTATATTATATTAAATAAATTTGTCAATATATACAAACCCCAAATTTTGATATAATTCACCACAATGTTAGCCACTAAAAATCAACAACTAAACAGCATATTTGAAAGAATAGTTAGAGACAAGAACGGCGTACTTGTACGAGTTAGATTTACCATTGTTGAAATTAACGGATCTTTCCAAGGTCAGATTATTTCTGCTACTCCACTTGTGCAAGAAGAAGCTATTTACCTTCCTATCGAGAAACAATCTCAAGTAATTATTGAAAAGGATATAGTTTACTCTGATAAGATTGTTTCTCCATATTTCTCTTTAGATTTCTTTATGAGTCAACCAACAAGGGCACCTGCAAGTAGATAAATATTTTGTTTATTAACATTAATATTTAATCTATTAAATTATGAGTAAAATAATCGGAATTGACCTTGGTACCACCAACTCTGCCGTTGCAGTGATGGAAGCGGGTACACCAAAGATATTAGAGAACGCAGAAGGAGCTAGAACAACACCATCTATTGTCGCATTGTCCAAGACAGGAGAGAGAATGGTAGGACTACTAGCCAAGAGACAAGGAGTTACAAATCCAAAGAATACAATTTATCAAATCAAGAGATTCATCGGGCATAACTTCGATGATCCAGCAGTGCAGAAGGATAGAGCATCAGTGCCTTTTGAAATGCAAAAGTCAGCATCAGGAGGAATAGAGGTGAAGATGGGAGATAAATGGTATAGACCAGAGGAAATATCAGCAATGATATTGGGAAAGATGAAGGCAGATGCAGAATCAAGACTTGGACAGCCAGTTACAGAAGCAGTTATTACCGTCCCTGCTTACTTCAACGATGCACAAAGACAAGCAACAAAGGATGCGGGAAAGATAGCAGGACTAGATGTAAAGAGAATAATCAATGAGCCTACAGCAGCAGCATTGGCTTATGGATTCGACAAGAAGAAGGATGAGAAGATAGTAGTATTCGACTTCGGTGGAGGTACATTCGATATATCAGTACTAGAGGTGGGAGATGATGTAGTAGAGGTAAAGTCTACAGACGGAGATGCACATCTTGGAGGTCAGGATATAGATCAGAAGATTATTAATTGGCTTGCAGAAGAATTCAAGAAGCAAGAGGGAATAGATGTTAGAAAGGATGCTCTAGCTCTTCAGAGACTAGACGAAGCAGCAGAGAAGGCGAAGATTGAGCTTTCAACAGCAATGCAGACTGAGATTAATATTCCATTCTTAACTTCTGGTGTTGATGGACCAAAGCATTTGCTCTTAGTTATGACAAGAGCCAAGCTTGAGGAATTAACACAAGAATTCATTGATAGAGCAATGGAGATTACAAAGCGAGCAATGGCCAGTTCTCCATTTAAGATAGCTGATATAAACGAAGTTGTTCTCGTAGGAGGACAGACACGTATGCCAGCTATGCAAAAGGCTGTGAAGGATTTCTTCGGTAAGGAATTGCACCTAGGTGTGAATCCTGACGAGGTGGTTGCGGTTGGAGCTGCTATTCAAGGAGGTATTCTCGCAGGTGATGTAAAGGGAGTATTGCTTCTTGATGTTACCCCACTTTCCCTATCCATCGAAACAATGGGTGGAGTAGCTACAAAACTAATAGAGAAGAACACAACTATACCTACCCAGAAGTCTCAAATCTTCTCTACAGCAGGAGATAATCAGACATCTGTAGAAATTCACATTACTCAAGGTGAAAGAGCTATGTCGGCGGATAATAAGTCATTGGGAAGATTTATCCTAGATGGTATCGCACCTGCTCCAAGAGGTATGCCACAGGTTGAGGTTACATTTGACCTAGATGCTAACGGTATCCTATCAGTAACTGCCAAGGACAAAGCTACAAACAAAGCTAATTCCATAAAGATCACAGCAAGTTCTGGTCTATCAAAGGAAGAAGTAGAGAAAATGAAAAAAGAGGCAGAAATGCATGCTTCAGAAGATGCCAAGAAAAAGGAAATGGTAGAAGCCAAGAATATGGCAGAACAACTGATTCATACTTCAGAGAAATCATTGAAGGATGCAGGTGACAAGGTTCCAGCTGACTTGAGAAAGTCTATCGAGGACAAGATAGCAGATGTAAAGACAGCGAAAGAGGGAACAGATATTGCTCAATTGAAGAAAGTCACAGATACTCTCTCATCTGAACTTTCAAAGATTGGTGAGATGTTGTCTAAAGCTCAAGCAGAACAAGCACAACAAACTCCACCAGCAGGAGGACCAACAGGAAATGCAGGAGATGCGAAGGGTCCAGAGGGAGATGTGAAGGATGCGGAGTTTAAGGAGAAGAAGTAAAGGGAAATAGAAAGGCAAAATCAAATATAAAAATCGAAGCCGGTGACCCTGTGAGGGGTGACCGGCTTTCGTGTGGTGGATAGATCACCGCTTTTATCTATCACAATCCAAGCTTTTCTTTTGTTCTGGTAAGAGAACAATCTGCAGAGCACAATTCACTAAATGATTGCCATGTGATTGATTTGCCCGATTTGGCAATCAAATTAATGATGTGAGTGATGTCATAATTCGGATCGCAACATATATTTGGAACTGTCTTTGGTGCACTCTTGCGCAACGCAGACTCCGGTATCTTATTTTGATTGTCCGTCATTAGGCGCTCAATTATCCTCTTGATAGCAGGTTTCATTGGAAGTTCCTGATCTGCAGACGTGACCTTGCGCCTCAACTTTGATAACCATGTCTTTGATCTTCCAAGCATCTGACAGAAGCCTCCATCACTCAATCCATGCTTCTTGATGAATTCATCAATGACCATCAGATTTATTTTCATATTGTCTGCGATTCTCAGAATTTTTTTGTGTACTGTTCACCAGATTTTATAACATACACTTTAATAAAAGTAAAGCTTTTGTCATTCAACCATAATTATCTTACCTACGGAACTTCACAAGGATTTTAGGCTTGATATTATGTATATATTATTATTCTAATACTTACATAATGGTAAAAATCAATCTAAAAAATGACGAAAATGGAAGGCTGATAATTTATACAGGACCAAAGGGTACAGTGGAGCTAAGGGCGGATACGGATAAGGAGACAATTTGGGCTACACAGGAACAGATAGCTGAATTATTTGGCGTTGATCGTTCTGTTATTACAAAACACATTAACAATGTCCTATCAGATAAGGAATTAAAAAGAGATTCAGTATGTGCAAATTTTGCACATACTGCCAAAGATGGCAAGCAATACCTAGTTAAATTCTATAATCTCGATATGGTTCTTTCAATAGGTTATAGAGTTAACTCAAGGAAAGCCACCCAATTCCGTATTTGGGCTACCAAGACTCTAAGAGAGTACTTAGTTAAGGGAATTGTGGTTAATAATGACAGAATAAATAAATTACCAGATAGGATATTAGCAGATCTTGATGAGAAGATTAGCTTTATTCAGCGAACAATTAAGAAAAGAGAGTTAAATCAGAGTGAGACTGACAGTCTACTTTCAGTTATACATGACTATGCTAATTCATGGAAATTTCTTAAAGAATATGATGAAGGAGAACTGAAGCTTAAAAAGGGTAAAAATAAGGAACAAAAGCATTTTGATTATGAGTTTGTTAGGAATGCTATTGATATATTAAAAAAGGATTTAATGGATAAGCTACAAGCTTCTGATCTATTCGGTTCAGAAAGAGACGGTACATTTCAAGGTATTCTAAAGACGATATATCAAACATTTGGTGGTAAGGAACTATATTCAAGTCTTGATGAGAAGGCTGCTCACTTACTTTACTTCATAATCAAGGACCACCCATTTTCTGATGGCAACAAGAGAATAGGATCATTCGTATTCATTTATTTCCTAAACTTAAATGGAATTCTTCTGAGTTGTTATTGTGAGGAAATGATCTATGACTATTCACTTGT
>CAZOGG010000019.1:0-8560 GCA_964579565.1 uncultured Candidatus Saccharibacteria bacterium
ACAGTAACAATAACAACAAGTGGATTGTCTACAACTAATGGATATTCATACAGTATAAATACGAAAAGTGGGGAAATGAAGAAAGTAATAGGTTCAATTCGTGGACTATCTTCGAAGATGAGTAGCGATGCTAAAAATATTATATATTCAATAGGTGGAAATGATATGGAAACAAGAGTGCTTAATCTCAGTACAGGAACAAGTACAGAAGTAATATTCAAAACCTTAGCAGACAAGTGTGTGTGGAGCAAAATAAGAAAGAACGAGGTATATTGTGCAGTACCAACAGAAATACCTGACGCATCATATCCAGAAGATTGGTATAAGGGATCTGTCTCATTTGTAGATCAAATATGGGTACTGGATATAACTAATGGGGAAGTACATCTTCTAGCTAATCCTCTTAATTTATCTAAGGTTCTTATAGATGCAGTGGATTTAACACTTGATACTAAGGAGAATTACCTTTATTTCATAAACAAGAACGACCTTAGTCTTTGGGTTCTTGATCTAAATCAATAAGCTATAGAGGTTTATGTTGCTTTAAGTGTCTTCTTACTACTATTTCTTGTCCTAATGTGAACAAACTACTTACTGTCCAATACAGAGCAACTACTGCTGCGATTTTGTAAGATATAAAGAAAACCATAATAGGGAAAATGTACTTCATATTCTTCATCATATTCTGAGTCATTTCCATTGCTGGATCATCTGACTTAACTTGTGGTCCAGAAGAAGCGAAAGAAAAGTGTAATTGTAGATACTGCGCTATTGCTGCGATAATAGCTAGAATTATACTCTTTGATCCAATATCGAGAATACCCAAGAAATTCATATCTATAACAGGAACACTAACGAAACCATATAATAGAGCTTCCTTAACCTCTGGAAGTCCGGAATTCATGAATATTGAGTATAGTGAGAAGATTATTGGTAGTTGAATGAATAGAAATAGAATACTTGAGAATGGATTAACACCTTTCTTCTTATATAAGTCCATAACAGCCATTGCTTGTTGTTGTCTGTCTGTAATTTCTCTCTTAATTCTATTTAACTCTGGCTCTATTTCTTTCATTTTAACTTGAGTAACAACAGCTTTCTTGGAAAGGGGAAATAGCACCAATCTAACTATTATTGTAAATATAATCACTGCAACACCAGCATCTATTCCAGGAATTACATCAATTAAATAAATAAGACCATTATAAAGAGGGTTAAATACAAAATTATTATATAAATATGAAATCATAGATGCTATTCTACTTCAAAAGTCCGCTTTTAACAAAGTCAGATTCTAGTTCTTTATTTAAATCCTTAATATCAATCTTATCTGTTCCTGATTTAACAGATATTACTATTCTATAGCCGTCTTTTATATTAGATATATGCTTTCTAAGTAGGGAATACACTCTTCTTCTTATTTTATTCCTATCTACTGCGCTTTTTGACACTTTCTTCGATACAGTGACAGAAAACCTTGATTTTCCTTCACTTTTTACAAATCGAAAAAGGAAGAACTTTCCATTAGAAAATCTTCCTTTTTCTGTGATTTCGCTGAATAAACTTGTACCAATCCTCAATGAACGAGGTAACATATTAAACTGCAATTTTCTTGCGACCCTTTGTTCTTCTCCTTCTAAGAACATTTCTTCCTGTTGATGACTTTGATCTAACTAGGAATCCATGTGTCTTTGCTCTCTTTCTCTTTTTTGGTTGATATGTAAATGACATAGTTATCTTACTATACATTACACCACATAAAAATTCAAGGTTTCGACAAAATTTCAGTTCTCCACAACTTATCAACATAATTTTATACATTCCACAAGTTTGATATTTTATAAACAGGTATATACTTATTGTCATGAAAGATCATGTTGAATTATGGAATCGTGCATTAATAGATATTGAAACAGCTGTATCTCAAGCTAATTTCTCTACTTGGTTTAATGATACTTGTATAGTTAAGAGTGAAGAGGGTGTTGTATTTCTTGGAGTACCGAACTCATTTGTTCAACAATGGTTGTACAAGAAGTTCCACAATACAATACTTAAGGTTCTTAGACAGTTAAATGAGAGTGTTAGAGCATTGGAATATGTAATTATTAAAGAATCCGACAAAAAGAAGCTAGCAGAGAAGAAAACTCAACAATTCAGCCCTACTATTTCAATGCCTTTGCAGGATTTCTATATAAATAAGGAGGATAATCTTAATCCTAGGTATATTTTCGATTCTTTTGTTGTTGGACCATTCAATGAACTGGCTCATGCAGCATCCAAGGCAGTAGTTAAGAGTCCTGGATCGACATACAATCCACTTTTCATATATGGAAACACTGGGCATGGCAAAACACACCTAATACAAGCAATAGGGAATCATATAAAGAAGGATTTCCCTCAGAAGAAAGTGTTCTATTTAACATCAGAAAGATTTGGTTCAGAGTATTTCTCATCTCTACAGAACAATACAACTCAGAAGTTTAAGGAGAAGTACAGAAAGTATGATGTGATAATAATGGATGATATTCAATTCTTCGCTAGTAAGGAGAAGTTCCAGGAGGAATTGTTCCATTTATTTGAAACTTTCTACAATACCAATAGACAATTAGTATTCTCATCTGATAAGCATCCCAATTACATTCCTGGTTTAGAAGATAGACTTAAGTCCAGATTCGGAGCTGGTATGATAATCGATATTCCTGCACCAGATCATGAGTCTAGAATGGCTATACTAAAGGCTAAGAGCCTAACAAACAATATAGATTTAACTCCAGATATATTGGATTTCCTTGCTGCAAACATAGAAAGCAATGTTCGAGAACTAGAAGGTACAATCAATGCCGTTGTTTGTCAGACACAACTCAAAAATAGACCACTTTCACTTAATGAAATTAAAAATCTAATAAAGAATAGTACAAAACCAAAGAAGAATATCTCAGTTAAAGATGTAATTAAGTTAATCACTGACTTCTACAATGTTAGTGAGGAAATAATATTCGAAAAGACAAGGAAAAAGGAGGTTGTTAAACCAAGACAAGTGATAATGTATATTCTTCGTGAAGATTTCAATATATCTTTCCCTTCAATAGGGGAGAAGATGGGAGGTAGAGATCACACTACAGTTATTCACTCATGCGAGAAGATAAAGGAGGACTTGAAGACCAACTCTTTATTAATGAGTGAAATATCACAAATACGAGCCATGATGTAATGTGGATAAAACTGTTGATAAACCTGTTAGTATCCAGTTGATTGATGTTAATTAAAATGAAAAAGTTGAGAATAAGTTAGAAGGTCGAAAAAAGTTATAATTAATTATTAGAAAGTAATACACTGGCTAAAAATAATGATAAAATGAAGTTATCACCATATCCACAGGACTAATAATAACAATAAGTATTTATATATAAATAAAACAAAAATGAAAATAGAATGTTCACAAGATAAATTACGAAGAGCGGTGGGTATGACAGAGAAGATTGCTGGTAAGCATATGACTTTACCTGTTCTATCATGTTTGTTATTAGATGCATCAGACAAAAACATTCTAACAATCAAATCTACAAATATAGATTTAGGTATTGAAGTTACAATTCCAGCAAAGATAGATGAACAAGGTGTGTATGCAGTACCAGCTCAAGTTCTCAATTCCTTCATAGGAGGGCTCAGGGAGGAGGAAAAGGGTATAAGACTAGTAACGGATCAAAACAATCTCAAAATCATCACCTCGCGCAGTTCTGGAATAATTAAGACTATTCCTTCGGAAGATTTCCCAACCATTCCTAGGATCTCTTCTGACAATTCCTTTTTTATAAATGGATCCGACTTCGCAAAGGGTTTGAAATCTGTTTGGTATAGTTCATCAATCTCAAGTATTAAGCCAGAATTATCAAGTGTATGTGTTTATTGTGATGGAGATTATGTTGTATTCGTAGCTACAGACTCGTTCAGACTTGCAGAGAAGAAAATTAAAATCAAAAAGAGTAAGGATTTCGGCCAGATTCTAATTCCATTCAAGAATGTTTCAGAAATAATTAGAGCTATTGAAGAAATTAATGATGATATTGAAGTTAATTTAGATAAGAATCAAATATCCTTTAATTATAACGGTATTTATCTTATATCAAGAGTTGTTGATGGGGTATTTCCAGACTATAAACAAATAATACCAAAATCAAATACAACAGAAGTCACTATTCTAAAGCAGGATTTGATTAATAGTCTCAAGCTTTCAAATGTTTTCTCTGATAAGTTCAATCAAGTAAATTTCAAAATAGATTCAGAAAATAAGAAATGTGAAATAAGAACAAAAAACAATGATATTGGTGAAAATGTATCAATTTTAGATTGTGTTATTGGGGGAGAACCTGTGGAAATCAATTTCAATTACAAATACATCATTGATTGTTTCCAATCTATAGATTCTGACAGTGTTACACTTTATTTTAATGGTTTAAATAGACCAATGATTATAATTCCTGTTTCTGATACATCATTTAGATATCTTGTGATGCCAATGAATAGATAATATGAAGCCTCTTGGACTATATTTCGATAAATTCAAGAATTCTGCAGTTAAGGAAATTCAGAAAAGAACAAAAATAGCAGATATAATAAAGAGGGAATCGGGTGTTGATGTTACTATGGAGAATATTTCCTTTGTGTCTAACGGTATTAGACTAAAGATTAATTCAATAGAGAAGAATCAAGTCTTTATAAAGAAAGAAAGAATAATAAAACAGATATTAGATAGTATCCCTAATCTAAATATAAAGGATATTAGTTAGCAATATTAATATCTATACTTGATTCAGCTCTATTGAGTACAGCATCGAAAGTAACTACTTTAACAATACTCTTACCTGGAGTAAGACCTACATCCTCTGGGGTGAAACTAAGTGTATTAGGACTTCTTTCACTTGTAGATATGTATCTGTTGTTGATATACAGCTCTGACTTCTTGATAGGGTACTTGCCCGTATAACTTATTTGAACATTTATTCTGGACTTAGGGTTAATAGAATCATCGGTCTTTGGGGAAGTGATACTTATCTTGGGTGAATTTATGAGAGTATGAACATCATCTGTTTCTGTAGGAATACTAAATGATTGTGTTTCTTTGAAACTTGGGTTATTAATTATCCATTCATCAAACCACTTTCTAACACCATATTCCCAATATTCGTATTGTGAATCTTGTTTAGGATCACTTGGTATTTCACCATTTATATCTGATTTATTAATCCAATGAAGAATACTATGTATTCCAGGAACAATTATTTCTTGTTGAAGTTCTTGAGGGGTTAATTCTGTGGCTAGCTTCTTCGATATTGTATCGATTTTGTAAGTTACACCACCTTTCCAAATACCTCTTAATACAGGTTTGATGTCTATTGCATCTGGTTCTGGATTTTTGAAGTTTTCTTTCTCAAGACTTTTGTTTATCTCTGTCATAAATGCTCCCCATACTGGAGTAATGATAAGTCCAGCAACCTTTCTGTCCATTGGTGTATTGTCGTTTTTTCCTGCCCAAGCTCCAACAACAATGTTCGGTGTATATCCTTCAATCCATACATCACGATAGTCGTTTGTTGTACCAGTTTTTACTGCTACTTGTCTATTAAGATTATTAACAATAGGCTTAATGCTCTCAACCATTACCTTGGGATCTGATAATATATCGCTAATTTGTCTTGCTGGTTGTGGAGGAATAGCTTGAACTGGATTAGTCTTGTATTCTTCAATTATATTTCCCTTAGAATCCTCAATTCTTAATATTGCTCTGTATGGATTTCTAATTCCATCATTTGCAAACACTCCATAAGCACTTGTAAGTTCTAGCAGGGAAACTTCACCACCTCCAAGAACCAAGGTTAATCCGTATCTATTAGGATCCTTTAAGCTTGTTATACCCATTGCCTCAGCTGTATCTATTGAGTCTTTGATACCAGCTAAATATAAAGCCTTAACAGCAGGAATATTTCTTGATCGAGCCAAGGCCTTCCTTATCGATATTGGTCCTTCATAAAGCAAATCATAGTTCTCTGGAGAATAACACTTATTAACTGTATCGTTCTCGTCCTTTAATTCACCTTCAACAGTACACTGGGTTGAGAATTCAGTTTTTACATCGAACAGAACAGTTTCAGGGGTGTACCCTTTCATGAAAGCTGTTGCATATACGAAAGGCTTGAATGTTGATCCTGGTTGTCTGTATGCAGTAGCAATATTGAAATTTCCTTGTATTTCCTTATCGAAATAGTTTCTAGAACCAACCATTGCTAGAATGTCACCAGTTTTGGGATCTATTGCAACCATTGCTGTATTACTAGCATTGTATGAAGAGGCTAGGGTAGGGGCGAAATTATTTATTACTTTCTCTGCCTTCTCTTGATAATCATAATTTAATGATGTAATAACTTTGAAACCACCTTCTTCTACGGCACTTTCGCCATACTTGTTAACTAATTGTTCTTTAACAAATAAAGAGAAATGGGGTGCACGAATACCCTTGGTATTTCTTTCTAAGAATTTAACCGTCTCCTTCAATGCTTCCTTATATTCATCCTCAGTTATAAATCCATTCTCTCTCATTTTCGATAGAACTAACTTCTGTCTCTGATCAAGTCTCTCTTTGTTCTGTCCGTATGGGGAATAGAAGGTTGGTGCTTGTGGTATGGCTCCTAGATATGCAGCTTCAGCAAGACTTACATCCTTGGATGATTTACCAAAGAAAGATTTACTAGCTTCTTCTACGCCGTAGATACTTCCTCCATAAGGACTTTCATTTAAATATGTATTAAGAATTTGATCCTTTGATAATACTTTCTCAATCTTGATTGCAAGTATCCATTCCTTAAGTTTCCTTGTAATTGTTTTGTCTTTTGTTAGAACCGCATTCTTGATAACTTGTTGAGTAATTGTTGATCCTCCTTGTGTTAGTCCAGAACCTGGTGTTAGGTTTGCTAGAACCGCACGAATTATAGCAGTAGGTTTGATACCTATATGTTGGTAGAATTCAACATCCTCTATTGCTACAGTCGCATTCTTAATGTTCTTGGAAATATCTTCGAATGCCACAACCGTTCTCTTGGAATCATTGTGAATATCATAAAGTAAAATTTCACCAGTTCTGTCAAAGATTTTGGTGGATTGACTAACCTTTCTTGCGTCGAAGGCACTAAGATCTGGTATTTGTAATGTGGAAAACCATATTATAGCCACACTAGCAGATATCAAACATGCAGAAAGGGTAAGGGTTATTAGCGGTTTCAGTAGTTTCCAAGTAAATGTATTGAAGAACCTCTTTTTCCTAGACATTTCGAAATTTTATCATAAATATGGTACATTACATAGTACATATTATGTTTGGAATAAATAAAATAAAAATAAATACAGAGGAAAAGGAAATAGAAAATCTACTCACAAGAGGCGTTGAGGCCATATTTCCTAATAAAGAATTTTTAAAAAGTAAATTAATTAAAGGTGAAAGACTAACTTTCTATTCTGGAATCGATCCAACTGGTACAACTTTACATATCGGACATGCAATTCCATTAAGAAAGCTCGGTCAGTTGCAGAAGTTGGGACACAGAATAATATTTTTGATTGGTGATTTCACTGCAATGATAGGTGACCCTACAGATAAGTCAGCAGTTCGCAAGAAATTAACAAGAGAAGAGGTTCTCAATAATTGTAAGGAATATCAGAAGCAAGCAGAGAAGTTCATATCTTTCTCTGGTAGTAATAAAGCTGAGTTGAAATTCAATTCTGATTGGTTAAACAAAATGAATTTCGGTGATGTCTTGGAATTAGCTTCACAGATGACTGTAGATCAAATGCTAAAGAGAGATATGTTCGCAAGAAGAATTGAGGAGAATAAGCCAATATACATTCACGAATTTATGTACCCACTAATGCAGGGTTATGATTCTGTTGCTATGGATGTTGATGGGGAAATAGGGGGGAATGATCAAACCTTCAATATGTTGGCAGGACGACATCTTCTAAAATCAATTAAGAATAAAGAGAAGTTCGTTATCGCCACCAAGTTACTAACAGATTCATCAGGCAAGAAAATGGGCAAGACAGAGGGTAATATGGTTAGCCTAAATCAAACTCCAGAAGAAATGTTCGGCAAGATTATGAGTTGGTCTGATGGACTTATTATCCCAGGATTTGAAATCTGCACAGATATTTCTCTTGATGAAATTGAAATAATTAAGAAATCATTAGAAGCAAATGATAATCCTAAAGACCATAAGGTAAGATTGGCCAAGGAAATTGTTAGTATGATTTATGGTGCAGATTCTGCGGAGAAGGCGCACACAGCATTTGAGAACACTTTCTCGAAGGGGGAGGTGCCAAGTGATGTTCAAGAAATACAAATTTCAAAAGACTCAAGTATTAGAGATGCTCTTGTAAGTTCTGGCGTTGTTGTTTCAAATTCAGACTGGAGAAGACTTATAGATAGCAATGCTGTTACTTATGCAGGCACAGAAGAAATAGTTAAAGATCCTAATATTAAAGCAGACAAGGATTGTATATTAAGAATAGGTAA
>CAZOGG010000020.1:0-5567 GCA_964579565.1 uncultured Candidatus Saccharibacteria bacterium
TCTCTGGTTATTGTAGATCGCACGTAGATGAACCTATGTCATACCCAGGATATTGCGTGAATTGTTAAAATTTAAAGACCGACGCCTCCTCTGTGTTACTAGGCGCCCGCCCTTCGCAGAGGTCGGGCGCCTTTACTTTTAATCATCTTCCTTGAATATTCTCCATTTTTAATGTATTTTATAGATGTATTGCCGGATCGTCTAAAGGTAGGACATCGCTCTCTGAAAGCGAGAATTTTGGTTCGATTCCAAGTCCGGCAGCAAATAAAAACTGCAACCATCTCAGGTTGCAGTCGCACGTTTAGCTCTTAATAATGAAACAACCACATCGGGTGTGAGGGGAAACTGCAATGTTTCCTGTAGTCCAAGAATGATTTCAAGATCATGAACGTAGACATCCTCAATTCCACATATTGCCAAAAGCTTTATGATGGGGAGAAGATTTGATTTTGAAACACGCTTGTGTTCAAAATCTTCAACTCGGAGTATGTCGAGACACAACTCCATCGACTTAGATGATTCTTTGAAAAAGTCCATCCAACGAAGAGCTATATTTAGAGTACCTTCACTACTGCTACGATTAATCGCAGAAGCTACAATTACAATCTGCTCCAGGGTCGGATTAGAGTTACCAGCTCTCCAGCTGCGGATAGTGTGTATGTTGATTCCGATCGATTCGGCTAATGTCGCAAGATCCTTTGCTCCAATCGGATTTAGCTCACGGTTAAGGAAGTTTCTACGAGCTACTAGTTCAGGCGAATATCTCATGTTATACCTAGAAGGTCAGGTTTATATTCTGTTGTCTTGATTGACATTACCTATTTAATATAAGTATGTCAATACGTATTCTCAAATCAATTTAATTTTGCTAAAATATAAAGTATCTTGTAACTAGAAGGGGGTGAGGGGGAGGACTCCCCGAGAAAGGTTGGCGCTGAGGATGTCCGTAAATGCGCCGTAAACCCTTGTCCCCTTTTGGTTGTAAGGTTTAAAGAATATATGAGAATTGTATCTTATTTAAACATTCCTGAAGAAGAAATTAAAAACAGACAACATAATATCTGGATTGGCATAAGTCTTGGAAATAAATATTTTACTAAGGGAAATATTGAAGGTTATATTAGTTGGGCTATTGATAATACTAAAGAAAGTGTATTAATAGTTATAGCAGATGCTCTGCACGCAATAAATTTAGAAGTATTGGACCATCGTAGTCCAGAGCGAGCTTTTAAAAAAGCAGTTAAAATTGGGGACGAAAAAAATAAGGAAATTATAGAGATATTAAATACTTTTACTAATAAGCAAAAAGAAAAAGTCAAAGTTGTACGATTAAAGGATATTCTCAATAATGAAGTATATAATAGAAATCTAGAATTAGTTAAAAATGAGTATAAAAATAATCCAGAATTTCACAAAGTTATACTAGAAATAACAAAATCCGGAAGAGAAGACCGTGCCGATAGAATATCTAAAATGACAGAATCAGAATTAGATAGATTGGCCGATTATGTGCTCTATGAACTTCCTCTTTTTATTAGTGGAGTACAGGGATACGAAGATAATGTGGTTTATAATGTAATACCATATCCAGGATTAAATAAACTTGATGATTTATGTGTAGGTTTATCTAATAAGACAGTGTTTTTAGATTTAGCACAGAAATTAAAAATCACACACCAAATTGGAATTGTTGAGGCCTATTCTGAATAATATAACTATTTAATAAATCTTCAACCGAACAAATCTGTTATAATATAACCATGAAAAATATTACTTTCAATAACCTCCCCGAAGGGCCTTTTACTGAGAAATTACTTAAGGAGTCATGGGGAGATGTCACTGGGCTTATGAATATAAAAGAAGGCCTTTGTTCAATCGTCAAAATCGATGGAGAGAATGTTCTACAAGTCATGTATCCCGAAGGAAAAGTTGGCAATGATGGAGCGGGCGCAAAG
Organism: uncultured Candidatus Saccharibacteria bacterium; assembly: GCA_964579565.1. GTDB lineage: Bacteria > Patescibacteriota > Minisyncoccia > Phycocordibacterales > PALSA-1337 > CAIOGI01. The sequence goes on from CAZOGG010000020.1 coordinate 1,956, forward strand.
TGGAATTTGAAATTCGATCGATCATACGAGGAATATACGGTTGAATATAAAGTGCGGACACCTAAAGATTTCGATTTTGTAAGAGGTGGCAAGTTGCCGGGCCTTTACGGTGGTTCTGGACCTGCGGGAGGGGCAAGCACGGCAGAAGCCGATGGATTTTCCGCTCGCATTATGTGGCGTGAACTTGGCGTCCTTTGTCAGTATGTTTATTACGTGGATAAATATGCAACTAATAATAGATGGGGAGCTGATTTTATCTGGACTACTCGTGGAGATAAGAATATGCCGATCACAAAAGAGATGTGGAGGGATATGAACGTCTATTTTGATGACAGAGTATATCTTACGAGAGATACGTGGCATACACTCAAGACTTACATAAAAATGAATACTCCAGGCTATGAGGATGGGAAAATTATTTGTTGGTTTAGTGGCGTGGAGGTTGTAAATTTAAATATGCGTTTTCGAAAAGATATGTCATTTGGGATTGATCAGTTTAAGTTCACCACATTCTTTGGTGGTAATGACGAAACATGGGCAACTAAAAAGGATGAGAGGTTGTATTTCAAAGACTTTAAGTTTGATTCCGCAAAGTTTTAGAAGGGAATTAATCGACTGCAAAAGTTACTTGATTTATTTGGTGTTAAACATATATACTAATTATCATGAATTTACCCACCAAACTAGAATCTCAAGCCTTGTTAAAAAAACATGTGAATGATGAATATCAAATTTTTCATGCCAAAATGGTAGCTACAGCTATGGAGGGTTATGCTGAAATGTATAATGAAGATAAGAATCTTTGGTATTTGACTGGCCTACTCCATGACATTGATTTTCAAGAACATCCAAATACACATCCCGGAGAATCTTTGAAATGGTTTAAGGAATGGCAATACCCAGAAGACTTGATACATGCAGTAGAAGCACATGCATATCAATACAATGGATTTACTACATTACCAAAAACAAAATTAGCCTCGGCTTTAATGGCTTGTGATGAAGTAAGTGGACTTTTTTATGCATATCAAAAATTAAATCCAATACCTTTTGGTCAAATGAAAGCTAGTTCAATTAAAAAGAGATTTAATGACAAAGGATTTGCTGCAAAGATAGATAGATCTACAGTGACTAGGGGTTGTGAAATGCTGGGAGTAAATTTAGATGATCATGTGAACAATTTAATTAAGTTTTTTAGTAAGTTGGATTAATTTGATAAGGAATTTGTTATAATATGTTAATGGCCAAATATGAATCATATTTTAATAATGCAATTAAATCCGTCTTTCGCTTTGAAGGATTGCAAGATTATTCTGCAATGGATGGAGATGAAGCTGTAGAAGTATTCAAAAGAACTAGCAAGCTTTTATTATTACCTAAAGATACAGAGTGGTGGCAAGAAATGAAAGAAAAAAATAAAAGAGGAATTATTACTCAGAGGATCAGATTGATTGAATTACCTTTAACTGATTATACAAAAATGGAATTGACTTGGCACAAGGAAGCTGCTGAATATTCTGGAGATGATATTAGGGTTATTGAGAAAAAAGATTTTGATAAAATAATAAGTGAGACAATACCAGATTTTTGGATGATAGATGATCAGTATGCTTTTCCGATGGAGTATGGACCAAAGGGTAAATTTATTAATGATTATCTTTTAGAAGAAAGTAAACTCGGAAAGTATGTTGAATATAAAAGTAAACTCATTAATAATTCAATATCAGTGAAGGACTATATATTTTAGGATATAATTAACCCATGAAAATTAAAATATACGCAATTGTATTATTTGTACTAATTCTAGCTTTTGGAGGATATTTACTATTTTTCCCTAAATCTGACTTACCACCTGCATACCCATCAAGTCAAACAATGTCTAATAAAGATATGTCATTGAAATTAGGAGAAATTGGTGTATTTAATAAAATATCCATTCGCCCAGTATCTATTGAAGAAGATAGTCGATGTCCTATCGATGTTCAATGTATTCAAACTGGAACAGTTCGTTTGAAAATAGCAGTTATTTCTAATTCAAATACAAATGAAAGTATTATTAAATTAGGTGAAGAATTTACAACTGAAGGAGTAAGGATAACACTAGAAGAAGTAAATCCGATAACAAATTCAAAAATTCAAATTTTAAAAGGAGATTATGTATTTAAAATAAATGTAAAGAGTATAGACGCACCCGTAGTAACAAATCCTTCTGGTCAGTGTTATGTGGGTGGTTGCTCAGGCCAAATCTGCTCTGATCAGCCAAATATGGCTTCTACTTGTGAATATAGAGAGGAGTATGGATGTTATAAGAAAGCAGTATGTGAAAGACAAAAAACAGGACAATGTGGTTGGACTCCATCAACAGAGTTGAATATTTGTTTGGGGAATAAATAAAATTATAAATAATACATAATTAATTAAACTACATGTATGATCGAAACCCTAACTGGCACTAAATTTCAAAAGTCTGTATGGAAGGAAATATCTAAAATTCCAAGAGGCAAGACCATTACCTACAAAGAACTAGCAATTAATATAGGTAAACCAAAAGCAGTAAGAGCAGTAGCGAATGCTGTGGGAGCTAATCCACTAATAATCGAAATACCATGCCATAGAGTAGTCAGAAGTGATGGTAAAATCGGTGGATATTCGGGTAAGGGGGGAGTAAAAGCGAAAAGGAAATTGCTATTAAGTGAGGGGGTGATTTTGTAAAACAAACTATAATTAATAATTAAGTGTCAATAGTAGTATTGACTTATCTACACTGTGTGTTAGGTTAAATTTTGCATCGGCGGTAATGAGGATTATCCAAAGATGCATTTGACAACTAAAAACAAGAGAAGCTGAGAGGATAGCAATGAAGAGAATTATGATGTTGGTTTGGATGATGATCACCATGGTGATCATGTTCAGTCCGGTCTCAGCCCAGGCTGACAGCCTGAACCTGACGATTCGTGAGTTCATCGGCAGGGGGGTCGTATACACCGAAGATAGTCTACCCGCGTTCACTACGGGTCTCGCAACTAGTCCGTCGGTGGTATTCGTCGAAAATGGCAAAAATACTACGATCAGTACGTCGGGTATCAAGCGCAACAATGTCAGTCACATACTTCCATACACGACATACTCAGAGGATATCTCCAACCTGTACTATACCACCCTTACCAGGATAAGGGTGAATAACACACATTGCTACTTCAATTACTACGGTGATAAATTCTTGGATGGCGTCGCTATCAGGGAGGTTCGCGACGTGATTGTTACTCTGTATTTTCACATGGGGTATAGCAACGACGGTACTTCACCAGGTAACCAGAAACTGCCAGTGATGTCATTGGCGCTTCGGCTCGAGGACAAGAACATCGGTGTGGTAGATTATCCAATCTACATCGAACCAGGTGAAACCTTGGCAAGGTTCCGAGTCGTGGTTCACAATAACGGAGAATACTCTGTTACGCGTGTGAAGTAGCGATACCTCACAGCACATTTTGTTTTAGTTCTCAAAACCCGTGACGCATGCGCCGCGGGTTTTCTTCTTATAATTGGCTGAATACATTAGATTCATTGTGTGTAGTGATTCTATTAAAGTATATTTACTCAGGCTGTGACATT
>CAZOGG010000020.1:5577-8542 GCA_964579565.1 uncultured Candidatus Saccharibacteria bacterium
GGATGAATGGAACCGAATATCACAGGTAATCCTGTGATAACATAGGTCTCATGAGAACCCGATCACTCAATCACAGTATGTACTCCATACAATACCACATAGTCTGGGGTACTAAATACAGGAGAAAATATCTCAAGCCTTACGTTACCACCGAGCTTAAAAGATCATTCTACGAAACGATTCAAGATTACCCGACGCTCTGGATCGAGCACCTTGCCACTGACGATGATCATCTCCACATGCAGATTGAAGTACCACCAAACATAGCTATTGCTGCCGCAGTACAAGCACTGAAGGCTAGATCGAGCATGCATCTCAAAAAGAAGTTTAAATTTATTCGTGAAATGTATATTGACGGCAGCATCTGGAGCGTCGGGTATTATGTATCTACAATTGGACTCAATGAAAAGGTGATCAAACGATATCTTGATATGCAAGGAAAAAAGGACTTAGGTAAAACAATCAAAATCGGGTTCTAATGAACCCCAAAGGAAACCCCGTACTTTAGTACGGGGAGGAGGTCATTTCTTATAATTGGCTGAATACATTAGATTCAATGTGTGTGTAGTGATTCTATTAAAGTATATTTACTCAGGCTGTGACATTTTTGTAATTAATCATCTTATAACTACATGTCAATAGAAGTATTGACTTTATTTACATAGTGTGTTAGGTTAAATTTTGCATCGGCGGTAATGAGGATTATCCAAAGATGCATTTGACAACCAAACAAACAAAAGCTAAAGAGGATAGCGAAGCATGAAAAGTATCAAAATGTTGGTTCTGATGATAGTCACCATGGTGATGACTGTCTTCTCAGCCCAAGCTCAGCTGACACTAACTCTACGCCATTTTGAGGCGAGAGGGATAGTTTATACCGGTGTTGACAACTTGCCCTTTTTCTACACAGAGGGAGCTCCGTCTCCGCAGGTGTATTTTGCTGAAATTGGGAAGGAGACGATATTAACGCAGAGTGGGTTTGAGCACGATAGTTATGTTGACTACCTTCCTCTCTATCAGTCTTCGGTAGATATCCCTAACTTGTTTTTCTCGACCCTTACTAATATAAGGGTCTATGAATCACTCTGTCATTTCAGGTACTATGGGGATATGTACATGAAAAATCTCGCGACCAGGACTGTGCGAGAGGTGATTATGACTTTGAATTTCCCTGATATGGGTTATTACAATGCCTCTACCGCACCTAATGGTCTGCCAGTCATGTCACTGGCACTTCAACTTGAGGAGAAAAGTATCGGCAAGATAAACTTTCCGCTCTACATCACGCCTGGTACAAAGACAATCAAGTATCGGGTCGTGGTGAAACTCGATGGATCATACTCCATCACACCGTTTGGTGCAACGCAGTAGGGCGACCTACGCGAAGTCCGGTTTTTAGTTTTCAGAGCCCGCGACGCATGCGTCGCGGGTTTTCTTTATTGTGATTGACATTTAATTTTGTAAGTAATATTCTCTAATGCAGAAAGGCTCAAATGCAAACACATTATTTTCGTATATATACGGACATAATTACGCATATCGTAAGTGGTGGTAAGACACTTGAAGTCAGGACATCACAAAAGTTCTTTAGGAAGGTCAGTGTTGGTGATAATATCAATTTTGCAAATATCATAAGTTGTAGAGTGACTGGTATTAGATACTATGATGACTTCGAAGCTATGCTTAGAGTAGAAGATCCAAATAAAATAATGCCAGGTTGGACTCGTGATCAAGTGCTAGCAGGTTTGAGACAACTAGACTCTAAAAACTACGAAGCACTCGGAGTTGTTGTCTTCGAGATCAGGACCGTCACTTAGTGACGGTCTTTGTATTTATAAAATGCTATAATATTTAATATGAACCCAAACAAATTTTTTATCGGTAGAACAGTGGTGATAATTATAATCCTAGTTATCGTTGGTATTGTAATTGGCTTTTATTCTTTCAATAATTATATATACCAAGAGAAGCAAGTAGATAATTCTACTTATGCTCCATACAGGGGAACATTAACAGGAGTGCAGACATGCTTGCCTCACAAGGACACATCAGGCCCACAGACAATGGAATGTGCAATAGGTATGAAGACAGATTCAGGAGAATATTATGCACTTGATTTTAGTGTAATGTCTCAAATACCAATTGAAGTACAGACAGGTCAGGGATTCAGTGCAAATGGACTAATAACACCAATAGAGAATTTAAGCACAGATTATTGGCAGAAATATAATGTAAAGGGAATATTCTCTGTAACAGATTCTGTGAAGGTGGAGTAAGGAATATGGATTTTAGAGTTTGACTACCTCAAAAACATAATAGATGAAATTCATTTTGCCTTTCCTCTTTCTGATCTCGTTTAATTTATAACCATAATTGCTTGCAATACTTTTAATTGTATTTACCTTTGCAAATGAAGACCAGCATATTAATGATTTACCATTAGGTTTTAGATAATTATGTAGATCTTTAAAAAATCTTTTTACTGTAAGGTGATCATTATCCCAAAAACTTATTTCATGAGATTTTACTGCTTTGTTATCTGTAAAAGGCGGGTTAAATGTAATTAAGTCGAATTTCTTTTTGATACTCCCGAATAAATTGATATGTTGAATATCAATATCAAGTTTAAGTACTTTACTATTCTCTCTAGTATTATTTACAGCGTCAATATTATAATCACTAGCTAGTACATATTTTGCTCCCAATTTCTTTGCTGTTAATGCTATGAGACCAGTTCCTGTACCTATATCCCAAACATCGAAATTCTCACCAATTTTTAATGAACTGCACATTAATTCTGTATCTGTACTACCTTTATAAACTCTAGGAAGGACAATATATTCTATTCCAGCTAAATTCTTATGAAATACTTCTCTAGTTTCCATGTCTTTCAGTGATTTAGTTTGTAATTTTAAACTTAGCTTACTCATCTTTATAGAGTACATTATTAAGTTTGATTTTGCTA
>CAZOGG010000021.1:0-2011 GCA_964579565.1 uncultured Candidatus Saccharibacteria bacterium
ATTCTAATCCCAAATACCTGGGAGTTAAAGTTAATCACGGAGAGACTGTGTCTACAGGCTCTATTATCGTTAGACAGAGAGGAACTGATGTTCTTCCTGGTAAGAATATAGGTATGGGCAAGGATCATACTCTATTCGCACTTAAGGACGGTAAGGTAGAGTTCGGAACAAAGAGAAAGACTCATTTCGATAATACAATTAAGAGAAAGAAGATAGTACATGTAATATAACAAAAATGCCGGGTCATCCGGCTTTTTTGTTATCTACTATTCCCTATTTCTATTGAGCCTTTATGTCTAGATTAAACTTAACTGATGTATTACCTGCCTTAACCTGAACTGTGTGCATTCCTACTTCCTTGATTGGCTTGTCTAGAACAATATGCTCTGAGTCTATCTGAAGTCTTGTTTGCTTCTGAATTGCAGGGATTATCTCAAGCTTATTCACGCCTGCGAATAGGTGACCCTTATCATTAGCCTTCTCAGTCATTGTGATTGTTACGCCGTCTAATTCCTTGAGATTCTTGATTAGAAGCTCTTCATGTAGCTTTCTCTCACCCTCGTCTCGAGACTTCTCTAGCTCTATACGCTTAACTACATCTGGTGTGGCTGCTACTGCCAATCCTCTTGGAATAAGCAAATTCAGAGCGTAACCATCGCTAATATCCTTTAAATCGTACTTCTTGCCTACCTTTGGAACATCCTTTAATAATATTATTTTCATATATTGTATATTAAGGCTCTTTGCTTAAAATTTCAACTGCCTTGTCTAATTGAGGGTCTTTCTTGGCTTCTATATCCTTTGGTGTGACCTTGACCTCATAATCTGGAACCAATCCATCATGTGATAGATTATGTCCATTAGGTGTCATCCATCTTGCTATTGTTACCTTAAGTGATGTATTCGATGTAATAGGTACTAGCTCTTGAACTGAACCCTTACCAAATGTCTTGACCCCTACTAGCTTGGCAACACCATGCTCCTGTAGTGCACCTGCCATGATTTCTGATGCTGAAGCAGAACCACCATCAACTAGTACTATTACTTTATACTTACTTGGGCCACCGAAATAGCTATTAAGTACATCGTATCCCTTACTTACATATACTTTATTCTTACCCTTACCACCGAAGTCCTCAGTGACTATAACCTTACCTGACGGCAGGAACCAGCTTGAAATATCCCAAGCGGCGTCAAGATATCCTCCTGGATTGCCTCTAAGATCAATTATTAGCTTATGCTTGCCTGACTGTATGAACTCTCTTAATGCATTTCTGAATAATTCAGGTGATTGAGCTGTATAACTAAATAGTCTTACAATGAATATATCATTCTTGGTCTCAGTCTCAAGTGTTGGTATATCTATAACATCTCTAACTAGCGACTTCTCTATAGGCTGGCTTACACCCTCTCTAACAAAGACTATCTTTACGGTTGTTCCTCTTTCTCCTCTTATTTGCTTTACTGCTTTATCAACTGGTAAGTCATTTGTTGATACTCCGTTGATCTTAATTATTTTGTCTCCTGCCTTTACCCCCGCCTTCTCTGCTGGGCTGTTCTTTACAGGAGCAACTACTGTAAGTACTCCATCCTTAATAGCTATTTCCATACCAACACCATCAAAGTTGCCTGCTATATCATTCTTGAAGGATTTGTTCTCTTCAGGTGGAAAGAATACTGTATATGGATCATTCTGTGATGCAGCTAGACCCATTATAGATCCCCAAATTCTCTCTTGTGTATCTGTTGTTGTTGCAGATACGAATTTCTCGTTTAATGTACCCCACACTTTCCAATATGGATCGAATTGATCTGAAGTTACAGGTATTCCAGTTGGGAAAATCGAATTTCGCATCTTTCTTTCACCCATATAACTGCCAAGGAAAAAAACAGCTAATAAAATCACCAGTCCGATTATTCCGTATGTCAGATCTCTTTGTTGTTGATTATTCATATGATAATAGATTATACTATATAATATAATGATAACAACTTACACATATAAGAACTT
>CAZOGG010000021.1:2111-8540 GCA_964579565.1 uncultured Candidatus Saccharibacteria bacterium
AATAAATTCATTATAACCTCAAGGAATGAAGTCGTTGAGCCACTACATAGCTTTGCTAGAGTATTTGAGACTAACTCCATACTAGATAAGAATGGATTAGGCGATCATGCTGGAATTATCTTCTACTATATGATGAAGAAGATTTATAATCATATGAACGAAGATCTCGAGAATATCAAGGATGCGCTTAAGGATTCAGAAGATCATATTTTCCTTGGCCAAGAGAGGAAGATGGTTGAGGCTCTATCAGAACTGTCTCGTGAGTTAATTGATTTCAAACAAACATCTAAATTACACAAGGAAGTCCTTGAGTCATTCTCCGATATACCAGAAGATTTCTTCGGTACTTCGTTCAGACATTTTATAGATGACTTGAGAGTTGAGTACACATCAGTTCATGAATTAGTAATGAGTAATAGAGAATTATTAAATGATCTAAGAGATACCAATGATTCCCTACTATCTACCAAGCAGAATGAGCATTCCAAGATGTTCTCAATACTTGCCTTCGTTACCTTCCCTATTATGGTATTCCTAGCATTATTAACTGTTCCGACTGAGCATACTCCTATTATCGGCAATGCATTTGATTGGGAAATTATATTTGGAATTGTTATAGTCGCAGCTCTTGGTATGTTCTATTTCTTTAAGAAAAAGGGATGGCTATAAAACTCTACAATACACTTACAAGCCAGAAAGAGGATTTCAAGCCATTAGTAGATGGTAAGGTCGGTATTTATACTTGTGGACCTACTGTTTATGATACGGTTCATATTGGCAACCTTAGATCATTCCTTATGTCAGATATGATAAGGAGAGTATTTGAATTTAATAACTTCTTCGTTACTCAAGTAATGAATATTACTGATGTTGATGATAAAACGATTAGAAAGAGCAAGGAGAACAACACTACTCTCGAGCAATTAACTCGTCACTATGAGAATGCCTTCATAAATGATATTCATTCATTAAATATTCTTACTCCTAACAAACTTCTTAGAGCAACTGAGTACATTAAGGAAATGATCGATATGATTTCTGTGCTTCTTGAGAAAGGAGTTGCATATCAGAGCAAGGATGGTATCTATTTCAGTATTGCTCTATCGAAGAATTATGGTCAATTAGCTAAATTAAAATTCGATGCAACAGACTCATCTTCACTCAAGGAAAGGATTTCAAATGATGAATACGAGAAGGAGAATCCGAGAGATTTCGTTCTATGGAAATTCACTACTGATGATGATAATGGAAATTCATGGGAAGCTCCATTTGGTAAAGGTAGACCTGGATGGCATATAGAATGTTCTGCAATGTCTACAAGAGCATTGGGGCCAACAATTGATATTCATACAGGAGGTACGGATTTGATTTTCCCTCATCATACGAATGAAATTGCTCAGTCTGAATGTGCTACTGACAAGCATTTCGTTAATTATTGGATGCACGGTGCATTTATGAATGTAAATGATACCAAGATGGCCAAGTCCAAGGGTAATTTCCTTAAATTATCAGATATAGAGGATTCCGGAATTTCCCCTATCGCATTTAGATATTGGCTATTTACATCTCATTATAGAACACAAGTTAATTTCACTATTGATGCAGTGAGATCCGCACAGAATGCATTCATCAGACTTATTGAAAGTTTTGTAAGATTAAACGAGGTTGAACATGAGCATATACATGCATCTGCAAATCCAGTTGATTATAGAAATGAATTTCTAAATAGAATTAATGATGATTTCAATATGCCAGAAGCGATAGCTCTAGCTTGGGATTTAATAAAGGATCATACAGTTGAAGCTCATGAGAAAGTCGAGTTGCTATTGGATTTTGATAGAGTATTCGGATTCGGACTTAAGGCGATAATTGAAATGAAAGATGATGAGAATTCAATTATTCCAATAGAAGTAACCGCACTAGCTGAAGCAAGAGAAGAAGCGAGGAAGGACAAGGAATGGGATAAGGCAGATGCATTGAGATTAGAAATTGAGCAGAGGGGGTATGAGATTAAGGATGGGTCTGGTGGTAAATTTGTAATAAATAAGGTAACAAAATAAATCCATAGTACATATTGACATTATCACTCAATAATGTTAATGTATTTTTGGATATGATGATTCCCCAGAAACTCAATGAATCAGCACTCGCGCTGGCAATCTTGATCGAGTGCAAAAGTGGCAGCTCAGTGCCACTGATTCTGGTCTCAATCGACAAGGAAATCGTTGCCAAGCATGGCCGTGTGAGGTACATGCTCAAGAGAATGGTGGATGAGGAACTGATCACATCATTCAAGGACGACCTTGATGACTGCAGGGTCGTCTACTACATCACTACCAAAAAGGGCGATGGCGTCCTCAGGAAATCGAGGAATCTCATGGAGAGGATTTCCTCCAAGAGGTAGTCAGCCACCCACGCGCACAAAGTCGCCGTGAGGTGGCTTTTGCTTTTTACTGTAGATTACTAATTACCTCAACTCCCCTATTCTTTAGATCAAATTTAACACTAAACTTATCAAAGAAGCCGTTTTGACCTACAAGTCCATACGGAACTATTCCACCTCCTATCTTAGGAATAAATCCAGCTATAATTTCATTGGAAATATTTCCAACTGTTAATGTTACAGGGTGCGTATAATATAAAGATATTTTGCCACCAACACCGAAGACTTCGTGTAATTCGCTATTCTCTGTATTTATTCCTATGATCTCACCTATTTCCCAATCAAAAAAACACTTATCAGAACCTGAATCTACAAGTACCTCATATGAAATTGATTTGCCACCAGATGAAATTTTTACTGGTATTACAGGTCTCAAAATTTCTCCATATTCCTTATAACTAAAAATCATAGTGCTCCACCGACATAAGCTGATAGTGTTTGGGGCATTTTGGTGACAATTGGATCTATATAACCATTGTCATTTGCGCTACTGATTGCTTCCTTAAGTGTTATTCCACTGCCAACAACAGTAATTTCATCGTCCTTAAGAGCCACCCAAAGGCCCTTATAATTTTCAAATATTTTAGTCCAATTTTTGGTTATCATAAATCAATTTTAGCACATCTTTTTTTATTTGCTAAATTCATAACTACTAAATTTTGTGTTGTGACTTGAAAAGATATCTTTATCTGATATACTTTTTCTAGATAGTACTACCCGAACGTTTTGGGAAAATAGCTATCGCTAAACCAGACAAACGGAATCATAAATGAAGACCATTGGGCAAAATCGCTCAGGTGTCAGATCGAAATCAATTGGGTTTAAGGTTGACCTGGAGTCAGTAATGACTTTCCAGTTTGATCCTGTAGTTCATCGAATGATCGACAAATACAGTTGGAATGAAGAGAGGGCCCGATCGGTCTTTGAGGACATGAAGAGGTATCTCTACTTAGGAAGGATTACGGGTAAGCCCCTCATTCCTCCTCCTGAAGTGGATGAGATGTGGCACAACTTCATACTCTTCACAGTTGACTACGCGTCTTTCTGTTCTCGCTTCCTGGGAAGGTTCATTCATCACAGACCGCGTAGGAGAGATGACTCCCCTACGGGATCTGGGTTTACCGTAAAGGACACCTTGAATATTGCGCAGGCGGAGTTTGGTAGCCTTTCTTCAAACTGGAACTATCCGAACCTGCATGCAAAAGCAGATTGTGGACCTGATTCTTGCGGGTGTGGTTGTTCTGGAGATTGTACCAGTCGAAAAAAGCAAAGGCCCAGGCTCGTAGCTCAAACGGGGAGTTGCTCTTGTTCTGATTGGTGTCAGTGCAGCTGACGATCACTCGTGATCATTCTCGAGTCATTGAGCCATATTTCGCAAGATCTATGGCTCAATAAATTTATTATATTAATACTATGTCATTTACAACAAAAACAATTTTTAATAGCTTAATAAAAGATAATGTACTGAAGGTGGGTAAGTCTCTTGATATAGGGTGTAGAGATGGAAGAGATGCAATAAATCTTGCAAAAGAAGGTTTTGTTGTTGAGGCTTTAGATTCTGACGAAGAATGTGTAAAAAATATTCTAGTTAATACAAATATTACACCTATCGTTTCCAGGATTGAAGATTTCAAAATACAAGAGAAAAATTATGACTTAATATCCTGTCAGTATGTGTTACATTTCCTGTCTAAGGAAGTAACAAAGGATGTTATTTATCGAATGGTAGAAGGGGCTAAAGTTGGTGGGATTATTGTTTTTACTTTGTTGGGGAATAAAGATGATTGGAAGAATGTTTGGAGTGTGTGGCAGAAGGAGGAATTTACTCAATATCTTTCTACTTTACCTGTAGATATATTTAAGGTTATTACTGAGGAAGGAATGGGTAAAACACGCAAGGGTCCATTGAAATATTGGCACGTGTTCAATATAGTTCTTATCAGAAAATAAACATACTCGAATTTTATCCCCACCTTCTCCACTACTTATTTCCATATTTAATTAGCACTAATTTCAAAGGTGATATAATGGTTTACATGAGTCCGACATCACCATATTTCAAAACCAAGGATTTGCGAATTCCCCCACAAAGCCTAGAAGCAGAGAAAGCTCTACTTGGTTCTATTATGATTCGTCCAGAAATGATGCACGAGGTCATGGATGTTGTTGATGAGAGAGCCTTCTACTCCGATAGACACAAGGTCATATGGTCAGTAATGGTTGAATTGCATGGCAAAGGTACTCCTATAGATCTACTTTCCCTATCATCTAGATTAAAGGATAAGGAAATATTGGAGAAGGCAGGCGGAATGAATTATTTAACCGAGCTAGTTCATGGTGTTCCATCATCAACTAATGCCAAGCATTATGCAGAAATAGTCCAGAAAAAGCATATAATGCGTAATCTAATCAATGCCTCTGAGTTCGTTGGTAATCTGGGCTTCGATGAGGAAATGGATCTTGAAGAGACTCTGGATAAGGCGGAGAAGAAGATATTTGAGGTTACAAATTTCACTGGTACACATAAGTTCATTGAGCTTAAGGATACTCTTGTTGAAGCATGGGAAAGAATTGATAAATTACACAATACAAAGGATGAAATGAGAGGTATTCCTACTGGATTCCATGCTCTAGATAACAAGCTAGCGGGATTTCAGAAATCAGACCTAATAATACTAGCAGCTAGACCTTCTATGGGTAAGACTTCCCTTGCGCTTGATATAGCTCGTATGTCAGCTATCAATCACAAGGTTCCAGTTGGAATATTCTCACTTGAAATGAGTTCACAGCAGTTGGTTGATCGTATGCTCGCAGCTGAGTCTCAGGTTGACTCATGGAAGATTCGCACAGGACAGAATTTGTCCGTTGATAGTGATTTCAAGGCTATTAGAGATGCTATGGATAGACTTTCTCAAGCACCTATATACATAGATGATCAGCCTGCCAACAATATTCTGAAGATGCGCGCAGTAGCAAGAAGACTAAAGAGCGAGAAAGGTCTCGGACTAATTATCGTGGACTATCTCCAGCTTATGGTGCCTACTCAGAGTAGAAATTCAGATAATGTCGTTCAACAAGTAACCGAAATTTCTAGATCACTTAAGCAATTAGCTCGAGAGTTAGAGGTTCCAGTCCTAGCATTGTCACAGCTAAGTCGTGCAGTTGAGCAAAGAGGTGGAGAACCTAGACTATCAGACCTTCGAGATTCAGGTTCCATTGAGCAGGATGCTGATGTTGTAATGTTTATACATCGAGAGGATAAGCTCAATAAGGATTCTGCAAGACCAAATATTGCAAAGATTATGATTGAAAAGCACAGAAATGGACCTACTGGCTATGCTGAGTTATACTTCGATGACAAGAAAACATCGTTCATGAGTATTGATAAGAGTGATTTCGGTGAATTCGACCAACAGCAAAATGGATCCAATTTCTAGATTAACTGAATACTTTAGAGAATTTCCCGGCATAGGACCAAGACAAGCCAAGCGCTTCGTGTATTTCCTTTTAACCAAGAATCCTGTTTACCTTGAGGAAATATCTAGATTGATAACTGAAATTAAAAAGAATATAAAAGTTTGTAATTCCTGCTTCAGATTCTATCAGGATGGTAATAGCCAATCCTGCTATATTTGTTCTGATAAGAACCGTGATACTTCACAATTAATGATAGTTTCTAGAGATGTTGATTTCGAAGCGATTGAGAAGAGTAAGGTCTATAATGGGCTCTATCTAATACTCGGTGGCACAATACCCATTCTCGATAGAGAACCAGAGAAACGAGTAAGACTCAATGAATTAATGACTAAACTTGGAAATAATAATGTGAAAGAAATAATACTTTCATTAAATGCTAATGCTGAGGGTGAACATACAGCAGAGTTTATTAGAAATTATATAAATAGCAAATTCCCTGATTCTAATTTCAATATTACCGTATTAGGAAGAGGCCTTTCTACAGGAACTGAGTTAGAGTATTCAGATAC
>CAZOGG010000022.1:0-8359 GCA_964579565.1 uncultured Candidatus Saccharibacteria bacterium
TTGATGTATCAAATCCAGCCAATCCTATAAGTGTCGGAAACTTCGAGACTGGTACCTTGATTAATGACATTTATGTTTATGACAATAAGGCATATCTAGCAACATCGGATGAATATCAGATGAGAGTCATGGATATTTCTGACAAATCTAACCCCATATTATCAAGCACATTCACCGCTACTGGCTGGGAAGTCCAACAGGGCAATGTTGTCGATCTTTTCGAAGATAATATTATTCTCGGCAGAACTGTAGGTGGATTCAATAGAGTTAATAATCATGAGGTATTCGTCTTCTCAACAACAAGTATTCCGAATCAGATCGCATCCAAGGATATACCAACTGGTGTTTATGGTCTAATGGAAAGAAGCCCAAATATATTCCTTCTTACGCATGATATGGGCAAAGAATTTCAAGTTTGGAATTCTAATTTATTGAATAAGATATTCGAGATCTCGCTCGGTCTTAGTCCTATTTCAATGAAATGTGATTGGAGAACATTATATTTTGCAACTGGAGATAATCAAGGATTCTATACTATGGAAATATGATCAAAAATAAAGGATTCACATTAATTGAAATTATTATATACATCTCATTGCTATCAATAGTTATTATGGGATTCTTCGTCACAGTTATGGGAATGATAAATGATAATTACTTATCGAATCACATTAACCCAACAGATTATGAGAAATTAATTAAATACTATCATGCACAATAGAGGATTTATGGCTTTCATTATGATTATAACTATTTCAAGTTTGATCTTTGTATTTCAGTATATTGGTTCTCTTGAAATTATAAGTTTATTTGATCAAGTACAGAGAAAGGAATATAGATATATAGCTTATTATAATGCTAATTCATGTATTGATTACGCTATACTATCGATTTCACATGATTATTTCTTCAAAGTTAATTCAGAAATTAAATTAGATGATCTTAACTGCACTATTTTGTCAGTGAATAATTACATGAATTCAACAAATGAAATGATTATTAGAGTTTCTGGAAAATTCAAAAATATTATTTCATTTCGCGTTGTAAATATTAGGTTATACGACGATCATCTTGAAATTGTTTCAATTCAATGATGCAACTACGGATTTCGGCACTTTTCTTAAGCTTTTCTTAATAACTGATTTTGTATCATTGAAATATTATTAATTAATTATTAAATTATGTATAAAAAAATAAATAAAAATAGAGGTTTTACTTTGATTGAGATTCTAGTCGTAATAGGTATTATCGCAGTACTTGCAGCTGTGGTACTTGTCGCTATTAATCCCTCAAGACAGTTTAAGTTAGCTAGGGATTCCCAAAGAGTAAGTAATATTACTGCAATACTCAACGCTGTAGGACAGAATATTGCAGAGAATAAAGGAATATTTAATTGTACTGGAGTCACATTACCATCTACAGCAACTATACTTGAAAGTAATGCAGTTAATATTGGAAGTTGCCTAATACCCAATTACATTTCAAATCTGCCATTCGATCCATCGAAACAGAATGCAAATTATACAAATGTAAACAGTTTCAATACTGGTTACTATATTCACCAAGACGCTGATGGTCGAATTGTAGTTAGTGCAGATGGTGAAATAACCAATCCTATAACTGTTACTAGATAGTATATTAATTATCTGTGGTAAAATGTATTAATGTCTAATACAAGATTTACTCTAATCATCTGTATAGTTATAGTTCTATCTGCTCTAGTTTTCCAAGTGTCTGAGGAAAGAAGGGTGAAAGGGACTCAAGTGATTGAGCCCCTTTTGCGTGGGCGGGAACAAGTCTTCGAGCCACCACTATTAAAGGAAGAAGAAGTGCCAATTGAGAAAGCTCCAGTAGTGAAGCCGACACCAGTCAAAAGAGATTTGAACAAGATAACTTCAGAAGCATTCGTGGTAGGTAATCTTGATACGGGTGAAGTGTATTTGAGATTTAATTCAAGCAAGGTATATCCTATCGCTTCACTTAGTAAGTTGTTCACTGCAATAATTGCTATTCATAATTTAGACAAGGACAAAAAGATAACAATTACAGAAGGCATGCTAGAGGCATTCGGTGATGCAGGACATCTTGTTGAAGGTGAGATATTTACACCAGATGAGTTACTGTACCCATTACTATTAGAATCCAGTAATGATGCTGCAGATGCATTAGCAAGCTCGTTCGGATATCAAGAATTCATATCATTGATGAATGGCTTTGCAAAGGAAATTGGACTAAATAATACAGGATTTGGTGATGCATCAGGACTAAGTTCTATGAATATTTCAAATGCAGATGATTTATTCGTTCTTGCTCGATACATTTATCACAATGAGACTGATCTATTAGCTAAGACTAGATTATCAGAGATGACCTTGGCTACAACTACTGAGCGTAATTTCCATCATTTCGTATCCATTAATCCATTTACTCCATATGAGCCATTTATCGGTGGTAAAACTGGTAGAACAAAGGAAGCCAAGGAAAGCATGGTGTCACTCTTTAATTATAGAACACATAATTCTACAACCACTATTCCTGTAGCAATAATTATTCTTAGATCAGAATTTGGAGAAAGGGAAATGGATACAGAAAGAATACTGGATAGATTAGACAAGAAACTATAAGCGAATATTTCTGCTATAATAAATTAATGAAAATAAAAGCCATAGTTTGTGATCTTGACGGAACACTTGCACCTAGTAAATCTTCATTACAACCAGAAATGGCTGAATTGATAGTAAGTATATTAGCAAAGTACAAAATGGCAGTTATAACTGGAGGGTCATATGAACAGTTCAATAAGCAATTCATTTCTAATTTACCTGGTACTGATTTAATTAAAAATCTATATCTATTTCCAACAAATGGAAGTTCTTGTTATGTAAGTGATGATAGTAAGGGTTTCAAAATGCTATACAGCGAGAATTTATCTCAGAATGAGAAGGATGAAATTTTCAATGCCTTGAATAAGGTGATTTCTGAATCAAATTTAGATCTTTCAAATCCATTTGGTGAAATAATCGAGGATAGAGGTTCTCAGATTAGCTTCTCTGGTCGTGGACAATTGGCTCCACTTGAAATAAAGACTAAATGGGATCCAGATCAAGCCAAGAGAAAGGTTCTAGTGCAGCAATTGATAGGTTTGATTCCAAATTATGAAATAAGAATAGGAGGATCTACAACTATTGATATTACTAGAAAGGGAATTAATAAGGCTTATGCAATAGGTAAGATATTGGAAATAATGGGGCTCAAAAAAGAGGAATTAATATTCATTGGAGATGCATTGTACGAGGGTGGTAATGATTCTACAGTAATAGAAACAGGTGTAGAATGTCGTTCTGTAAATGATCCAAGTGATACAATGGTTATCTTGAGAGGACTACTATAAATTATTCACATATATATGCATTGCTCGTTTAATTATATGGTATAATTCGACACATGGATTATCTTGTGGTTGAAAGGCCTTGGGGACGATTCGAACGTCTTACAAATAATAAGAATTCAACAGTTAAACTCTTATATGTAAATAAGGGTGAATCACTTAGTTTGCAATATCATAATAAGAGAGATGAGTTCTGGAAAGTCATATCAGGCAATCCATTAATCGAAATTGATGAATTGAAAGAGAAGGCAAATCCTGGTGATATATTCGAGACAAAAGCAGGATCAAAGCACAGAATATCTGCTCCAGATAATGATGTGGTGATACTTGAAATTTCATTAGGAGAATTCGATGAAGACGATATTGTGAGAGTTGAGGATAAGTACAATAGAGTTTAGAAATATGAAAACCAAAAAAACAAAAACCTCACAGATTAAGAAAAAGAAAAAGATAGAGATAGATATACCCTTGGCTGTTGGATTCGATGGAAGTAATGCATTCCTTCTTTCAAAGCAGATTATCCCTGAAGATAATACTCATGAACTATATATAACATTAGGTGGTAAGGATAATAAGTTCCTTGGAAAGAAAAGCAAGATTAAGATAATAGATAAAGCCAAGAAAGCTGAGAATATATCGATGTGTTCTAATTTCAAATTCTCTGAATCTGATGGTAAGGTCGTATTAACTTATACAAGATTGTCAGAGAAGGGCACTATTCTAGTATACGCCACTACAACAGCCACCAAGAAGACTTGGACCATTCAGCATTCGCTATCAAAGGTTAGAAATCCTGGAGTAGTAATATTTGGTAAGAAGATCAATACACATATTTATTTTGGTGATCAGATATTGAAGATTGCAAAACAAAGTTCACTAAAGACAACCAAGAACTCAACATTTGAAATTATAAATCCACCAAGAGTTCCTCATTGGCATTTCTTCGAGGGTATTCCTTTTTCAGTTTTTGGAGGTATGGAGTTGGATAATTATTTCATAGTATTCTATTCTGCAACTCATAAGGTTGATATTATGAAGGATATTAACTTGAGTGATCAGAAGATTGGTGAAGAGAAATTATTGAAAATCGGCTTCGCCTTATTCGCCAAGGATCAGCCAACAAGATTACTATGGCAAAGTGAATTACCTATAATTGAAGTTCCAATAGAGACTCACGGCGAGGTTCATGTACTAGGTATTGTACCTTTCGATGATTCATTCAGAATCTATACTGCATCTCAGAATGGAGAAATGGGATATCTAGATATTGCGAAATCATTTATTATCGATAATAAGAACAAGAAGCATACACTATTGAAGAAATGGAGTGGAAATCCAATACTCAAGCCAACACATCTTGATTGGGAAAGAGACGGAGCATTTAACCCTACGGCACTTCACCTTGGTGGCAAGATACATTTATTGTATAGAGCTATTGGTCCTGATGGTATGTCACGAATAGGCTATGCATCTAGTAAGGATGGAGTAAATATTGATGAGAGATTGGATTATCCTATATACACACCTCAAGCATGGTTTGAGAAGAATGATTCTACAGAAATAGATAGCAAGTCACATCATCTATTCTCATCTGGAGGCGGATGGGGTGGTTGTGAGGATCCCAAGGTCACTCAAATAGGTGATAGAGTATATCTTACATATGTTGCATTTACTGGAAGCTGGCCTACAAGAACAGTTCTGACTTCTATTTCTGTCGATGATTTCTTGAAGAAGAAGTGGAGATGGACCAAGCCAATGTTAATGTCACCACCTGGAGTTGGAAGTAAGAGCGTAGCGCTTTTCCCTGAAATGATAAATAACAAACATTATATTTTCCATAGAGTATGGCCAAATATTATGATTGACACTGTTGATGACTTGCAGTTCGGTGAGGGCAAGAGATATCTTGAAGGTCATCATATGATAAGACCTAGAAGATCATTCTGGGATAGTAGGAAATTATCTGTGGGTGCTTCACCGCTAAAGACTAAGGATGGATGGCTTACAATATATAATGCAGTCGATAGACATGATAGTAGTAAATACAAGATTGGTGCAATGCTGCTAGATTTAGATAATCCTACAAATGTAATAGCTCGATCAAGCAAACCTATTCTTTCACCTGAAGAGTTCTATGAGAATGATGGTAAGCCCGGAGTAGCATATCCTGGCGGTGTTGTTAACTTAAATGATAAACTACATGTGTATTATGGTGGTGGTGATAAGGTATCAGCAGTTGCACAAATAAACACAGATGAATTAATAAATAGTTTGAAAAGAGATATTCAGCCTCATTTAAAAATTACAAAATTAAATAAAAAATAAATGTTTGTTGCAAAAAGGTCATTACACAATCCAATTATGGTTCCATACAGAGACCATAATTTCGAATCTACTGCTGTGTTCAACATGTCTGTTATTAAGACTGGTAAGAAATATGTAGGTCTATATAGAGCGATATCGCATCATGATCCAATACGAGATCCACATGAGATTTCTGTTATAGGTAGAGCAGATAGTGATGACGGAATTCATTTCGAGAATCGTATTCCATTTATTGAGCCAAGTGAGGATTGGGATAAGTATGGCTGTGAAGATCCTAGGGTTATATTCTTTGAGGGTAATTATTATATATTCTATACGGCACTTGGTGGATACCCATTCGGTCCTAGTAATATCAAGACCGCAGTAGCAATTTCCAAGGATTTAAAGACAATAAAGTCCAGACATTTGGTAACTCCATTTAATTCCAAGGCAATGGTGCTATTTCCAGAAAGAATAAAGGGCAAGATTGCATTTATGTTAACAGTTGATCCCGATTCTTCTAACTCAAAGATCGCTATTGGTTATGCTGATAATATTTCTGATTTTTTCGACAATACATTCTGGAGCAAATGGTATTCTGAAATAGAGAATCACAAGGTTTCATTTAGAAGAACAGAATATGATCATGTTGAGATTGGTGCAGAGCCGATCAAAATTAAAGAAGGATGGCTGTTGGTGTATTCTCATATACAGAATTATTTCCCAAATCCAGAGAGACTGCCAGCAACATTCGGTATTGAAGCTGTTATTCTTGATTTCAATAATCCTCATACTATAGATTGTAGGACTAGAGGCTCAATGCTATCTCCAGATGAATTATATGAGAGAAGGGGAATGGTTTCTGAAATTGTTTTCCCTTCGGGAGCGATTCTTGAGAAGGATATTCTTAGAATTTATTATGGTGGTGCTGACAATGTCGTATGTATGGCCAGTGTTGTTCTTAAGGATCTTATTAGTACAATGAAATCAACCGTGCATGGTAATGGAGTATTTGTTAGAGCTCCTTATAATCCAATTCTAACTCCTATACCTAGTCATTCTTGGGAATCATTCGCTGTTCTTAATCCTGGTGTATTGAATTATAAAGGCAAGACTTATATTTTCTATAGATCTATGTCCATGGATAATACATCTACAGTTGGATTAGCTATTAGTAATGACAATGCAACTATTGATGAGAGATTACCATATCCTATTTATGTACCTAGAGAACAGTTCGAAATGAAATTAATCGAGAATGCTAATTCTGGTTGTGAGGATCCTAGAGTTACATTGATAAATGACAGAATATATATGTTCTATACTGCATATGACAGTGTTCATGTGCCAAGAGTCGCCGTATCATCTATAAATATTAAGGATTTCATTGATCGCAATTTCGTTTGGGATACTCCAAGAATTATTACTCCAGAAGGTATTGATGATAAGGATGCATGTGTATTTCCAGAGAAGATTAATGATTCATATTTGATTTTCCATAGAATTGGTACTGATATTTGTGCTGATTATACTAAGACTCTTGATTTCTCTAAGGATAAGATTGATACATGTATAACAGTTCTATCTCCAAGAAACGGTACATGGGATTCTAGTAAGGTTGGTATATCTGGTCCTCCAGTTAAGACTAAACATGGTTGGTTATTGCTATATCATGCTAGCTCCAAGCAACATCATACATACAGAATCGGGGCAGTGTTACTTGATATTAATGATCCGACAATTGTACTCGCGAGAAGTACAGATCCAATATTTGAACCTACAGAAGATTATGAGAAGATTGGTGTTGTTAATAATGTCGTTTTCCCTTGTGGTATGGCAGTTGATAAGGGTAAGGTATATCTATATTATGGTGGGGCAGATAAGGTTGTTGGATTGGCTAGTTGTGACTTGGATGATATTCTCGGTCCATTGGTTCGAGGTCAGAATTTAGAGTAATAATATGATTGATATATTAAAATCGATTTTCCTTGGAATTGTTGAGGGTATTACAGAATTCCTGCCTATTTCATCTACTGGTCATCTTATTCTACTCAATGAATGGATTGGCTTCGATAAGCAATTCACTGAGTTTTTCGATATCTTTATTCAACTTGGAGCTATACTTGCAGTCATTGTATTCTTCTGGAGAAAGTTATGGCCAATTAATATAAAGGTTTGGTCTAGAATAATCGTTGCAGTTATCCCAGCACTAATAATTGGTGCATTGCTCGGTGACTATATAAAAGAAATGTTCTTTAATTTCCAAGTGGTGGCTATGGCACTTATACTTGGTGGATTAATAATTATTATAATTGAGAGAAGACAGATAATTCCTAAATATAACTCAATAGAGGAATTGCCTTGGTCAATTGTATTCTTAATCGGACTTATACAATGCCTTGCCATGATTCCTGGTACATCTAGATCTGCCGCTACAATAATTGGTGCATTGATTCTTGGTTCTTCTAGAGTTTTGGCAGTTGAATTCTCTTTCTTTCTTGCTATACCTACTATGATAGCGGCTTCAGGATATGGATTATTAAAGCATGGGCTAGTAATTGATAATAATCAAATACTTATTTTGTCTGTTGGATTCCTAACTTCATTTGTTGTGGCTCTTCTGGTTATTAAGTTTCTAATTAAATTTATTAAAATAAATAATTTCAT
>CAZOGG010000023.1:0-8096 GCA_964579565.1 uncultured Candidatus Saccharibacteria bacterium
TGCTGTAACCTTCTGCTCTCCCTTTGGTATTTCTGGAGCTACTGCTGCCTTTAGTGAGACAACATCTGAACTCATAGATTCTGCTCTAGCATATGCATAAGGCATATCTGGATTTGAATCATAGTAACTTGTTATTCTTACAAGCTTAACCCCTAATTGCTTTGCAAGTAATTCTGCCTTAACCTTGGCATTGGCTATAGCCTCTGTTCTAGCCTTAGCCTTAACAGATTCAATATCATCAATTGAGAATGATAGACTATCAACATTCTGCACACCTGCACTACCTATTATGTCGAATATTGATCCTGCCTTTGATAAATCTCTTACCTTAACTTGTATTGTCTGACTTACATCATAACCAGTTAGTACTGACTTACCTGATGGACAAGGATATGTAACACAATAAATCTGATTATATTCATAATGAGGATTGATTGAGTAAGAAATTGTCTTCAAGTCCTTCTCAGCAACACCTGCATCCTTAACGGCCTTTAATGCCTTGTTTGTTCTTTCTGTTGCTTTCTCCTGAGCTTCTTCAACTGTCTTTGCATTCTCAGTAACACTGAATGAGAATGTTGCAATATCTGGTATAGATATAGCTTCACCCTTTCCTGTCACTGAAATACTAGCAATCATTGGATTTTCATTTCCTACATATCCAATAGACTTCAACTGCTTAATTGATAATACAGCCAAAAAAACTACTAATAATACACCCACCCACTTGCCAACCTTGAATATTTGTTCTTGATTATTCATATATTGTCATTATAGCACGAATCGACAAGGTTCTCAAAAAGCGCAGTAACAGTCATCTGACCTACCCCTCCAGGTACTGGAGTTATCATAGAAGCCAGATTCTTGACCTTTTCGAAATCAATATCACCTAGAAACTTATCACCCACCTTAGTTATTCCAACATCTACTAGTATTTGATCCTTTGAAATGTATTTCTCATTTATAAAATTTGGTTTACCTATAGCAACTATAACTATATCTGCTTTCTTTGTTTTATCTGAGACGTTCTCAGTCTTGCTGTGACACACAGTGACCTTAGCACCTTCATTCTCACACATTATCGCAGTAGGCTTACCTACTATCTTTGATCTACCCAGAATAGTTACTTTCTTGTTTTTTAATTTAATATTATAGAATTCCAATAGTTCCTTTATTCCCCTAGCGGTAGCGGGTGTGAATATTGCATTATCAGTTAATCCATCTACATCTTTCTTGGGATCAATCGTGTTTATAATTTCATCAGCATTCAAATGTTCTGGTAATGGTAATTGAACTATTATTCCATTTACACCCTTGTCCTTATTGTGCTTTTTAATTAATTTAATTATTTCTTCTTTTTTAACTTTGTCAGATAATTTCTCATGCAATACTTCTGCACCTAATTTCTCTGCGAATAGCTTCTTGGATCTTATATATGAATTAGAGTCCTCCCTATCTCCTACTTGTATTACTACTAATTTAGGAGTGGAACTTAAGAAAAGGATTCGGGTCTTTAATTGCTCCAAATAATGTTCCTTTGCTTTTTTGCCGTCTAGAAGTTGCATAGGGTTCTACATTATCATGATTTTAGATTATTGATTAGGGTTGACATGTAGTCATAAATATTATAGAAATAAGATGAATTTAGCTCATAAACAATTAACCCACAAACAGAAGAAAGGTGGATCTCATGAATACAGGACCTGGAATATCAG
Organism: uncultured Candidatus Saccharibacteria bacterium; assembly: GCA_964579565.1. Taxonomy (GTDB): domain Bacteria; phylum Patescibacteriota; class Minisyncoccia; order Phycocordibacterales; family PALSA-1337; genus CAIOGI01. Next base: position 1,713 of record CAZOGG010000023.1, read on the forward strand.
AGTTACCTTACTCCCCACGAGCAGAACAAGTTATCAGAAAAGCTACAAAAGAGGCCACTGATAGGAATCAAAACTTCATTGGGTCAGAGCATTTCCTAATGGCAATTATCCGAATGCAAGAAGGAGCTGCTTTCGAAGTCATAAACATTCTCAACAGTAAAATGTTTGATCTTTCAACCTCCCTGGACATGGAAATTGGCAGAGGTCCTGATCAAGACCATCATCAACTGGTACCCTCATATACCCCAAGAGCCAAAAAGGTCCTCTCTTTGGCAACAAAGGAGGCACGAAAATACTCTCACAAGTATATTGGTACCGAAAATATCTTACTGGCAATAATGGCTGATGAAGAAGGTGTGCCCTTTAAAGTTTTGATCTCCTTCGGATTCACTTACGAGAAGGTTCGGGATTGTGTTTTGGAAGTATTGAGTAGCGCTAAACCCGATCAACAATCAACCCCAAAGACTGAGGAAATTATGGATAACGGAACCATGAGCGAAACTGACAAAATCAACCACATCAATAGACTCATCAGGATCCTGGAATTAGACTCAAGTAGTCATTCTGAGAGTCTTTGCAGACATCTTGAGTTACTCAAGCATTGTGCATTGATGGATCTCAATGATCTTGGCGAATTCAATGGCGATGAGGGGTTGGAAAGATTGATCGACCAGCTATTCCGTGATGATCGTGGACCACTAACTCAGGGGTGGTTCAAGGGAATGGTAACTAAGGAATCCACTGATCTCATTGTTGAAATCCTGAGAAGGAATCATGGCGATACGGCAGTGGAGAAGCTGAGGAAAGCCCTAAATCTGACAGACTACAGGTCTGAAGAAGAAATTCGAATCAGCAGAATACTTCAAGTCCTTACTAATTCTGATACAATTGAAAGGACTATCCTGATTCATCGTTGAATCTCAAAGGCCCCCGCGCATTCCATGCGCGGGGGCCTTTTCTCTTTCCCAAATCTTTACCAACTCTTCACAGGAATATCCATACTCACTGTCTTAACCTGTTCTGTTGTAGCCGTCTCGAATGTAAGCGAAGTAGCGGTTAGCATCATTCTCTTGTCAGGCAAATTAATACTCGAACCGTATTTACTATCCCCCACTATCGGATGTTTAATATGAGAAAGTTGAGCTCGGATCTGATGTTGTCTGCCGGTCTTCAAAATAATTTTAAGTAAAGAGAACTCACCTTCGGTCTTAATTAATTCATATGAAAGTTCAGCTCTATCGGAATCCAGCATTTCCTTATCATAAACAGAAGTATAATTTTGATTCTCATCATGCTTCAAGTAGTTCACCAAAACAGCAGACTTATCTTTCACAATTCCAGAGACCCATGCATGATAGACCTTCTCTACTGTATGTTTCCTGAACTGCTCTGAAATTCTAGAGGCCCCCTTAGAAGTCTTGGCGAAAATAATAACACCATCTACATTCCTATCTAATCGATGAACAAGTCCAAGAAATACATTTCCAGGTTTATTGTATTTCCTCTTCAAGAAAGCCTTGACCATATCAAGAAGTGATATGTCGCCACTTTTGTCACCTTGTACTAATACTCCAGCAGGTTTATAAACCGCGATTAGGTGATTGTCTTCGAATAATATCTTTACCTCCATCTCGCAAATATACCACAAGGTAGAAGTCTTTGCTCGTTACTCTCTTCTATTGCCAATTCCCCTATTTCAATATTGCCTCCGTATTTCTTAACTAGATAATTCAAAGTATTACTATACGCAATCGCAGAATACCCTGCAGAATATCCATTAATTATAAAAAATAGTGGTTTATCCTTTAATAACTTGAAACAATCTTCAACAAGTGAAATGAAATGCTCTTCGATTCTCCATACTTCTTTATTAGCGCCATGACCGAATGCTGGTGGATCCATTATTATGGCATCGTATTTATTTCCTCTTTTAATTTCCCTACCAACGAACACTCTCGCATCCTCTAGTATCCATCTAATTGGTTTATCAGCTAGACCAGATATCTCTGCATTCTCCCTTGCCCAAGTAATAGCAGACTTAGATCCATCAACATGTACAACCTTGGCACCAGCCTGTGCGCAAGCTAGAGTTGCACCACCTGTATATCCGAACAAGTTAAGTACTTCTATATCCTTTTTGTCTTTAATCAAGTCCCTCATCCAATCCCAGTTCACAGACTGCTCAGGGAAAATCCCAGTATGTTTGAAAGCAGTAGGTTTGATATTAAATTTCAAATTAGAAAATTCAATCTGCCATTTATCTGGAATTCCGGGTTTGATTTTCCATTCACCTGAAGCTTCAGTTCTAGTGAAATGAGCATCAGACTTCTTCCAATCAGCATCAGTTAAACTCCTTTTCCATAAAGCCTGTGGATCTGGTCTTGATAGAGTTACATTGCCGAAACGCTCTAGCTTCTCCCCATCTCCAGAGTCAATAAGTTCATAGCCGTTGCTTGGCTTTGTAATTAATATATCTAATTTATTCATATTTATTTAGCAAATATAGCAATCTTCGAGCCAACATTCAAACCACTAATAACCTCAACTCTTCCATCACTTCCTCTTGAACCTGTAACAATCCTTACTTCAACTGGCACACTAGCATTGTCATTTATAACTTGAACATATTTCTCACCCTTTATATCTTTGATAGCTCTGAATGGTATTAGCACTACACTCTCCTTGTCTTGAGTAAGAATACTTATATTTGCAGTCATACCAGATCTTACTCTCGCATCCTTCTCGTCAAACAACAATACAACCTTGTATGTTGGCACACCCTCAATCATAGTCTCAGCTAAATCAATAGATACAACATGTGCAGTAAATATAATGTCTGAATCATATGCATCAAGAGTTATTTCTGCCTTATTATTCATTGCTATCTTTGAAATATCTGATTCTGGAACATTAACTTCAATCTTGAACTTATCACTCACAACAACTGCTTCTACAATACCAGAATTCACATATTCGCCAATTTCAGAATCAACCTTACCCACGATACCATCTATAGGAGATATTAATCTCTTCTTCGAAAGTTCAGCATATAGATTTGCAACACTAGCCTCAGCTTGAGCAACTTTAGACTCTTGAATTAATAGTGATTCATCAGATGATCCTGCTTTCCTTAAATTGAATTGATCATTAGCTAGAGCAAGACTTGATGAAGTATTTCTGTATTCAGCCTCAGCGCTAGCCATAGCATCAACAGCAGAATTGAAATTAGATAATGCAGTTGTTACATTTAATTTGTAAGTCTCTATTTCAGTTTGTGATATTCCAGATGACGAAACATTAGCATCAGATACAGCAGTAGATAATTGTCCGAAGAATACCTTCGCTAATTCTGCATACTTATATATCTTCTCTCTGTAGATAAGCGGATCTGAAGAAAGTGTCATAGTGTCTAGATCTGATTTCCATTTCCTCAAGCTCTCCCCTAACAAAACACGGTTCTTGGTTATTGATTCATCCTGTGATGATCTGATTCTTAATTGTGGTATTGCATTCTGAGGATTGATAAATAGAGTATCAGCATAATTTAATAATGCACTATTAGTCTTTGTGTATGCATCATGATATGCATTGATAATACCAATTCTTGAATCTTCATAGCTTATTTGAGCGGACTTTAACTTGGAATCTTCAACTGATATTTCCTCAGGTCTCAATCCCTTTCTTAATTCTGAAAGTCTCGCTTGCTCTGCCATAAGACTTGCCTCTGCACCCTTAATCTGTGCATTAATATCAGCAGTATCAACTGAAACTATTACATCTCCAGTCTTAACTTCATCACCAACTTTATATGATACAGACTTCACTATTCCTGGCTTCTCGAAGCTCAGCTCTGCCCTATTATATGGCTTAACCTTACCTGTAACAGCAACTTTCTCGAGTAATCTACCTGATTCAACATTTACAACTTCGAAAGCGCTTGATGAATTACCTTTTGAAATCATATAGGAAACTATAATAGCTATCACTATCAGTGATATTATCAGTACTTTTTTATTTATTTTGGCTATTATATTTTTCATAATTATTTAAATTTAATAAGTGTATAAATTGAAATTGCGAATATTGTCGTGGATGTTAATGCCGAAACAACACAATACGGACAGAATGCCTTAACCACAAAAACCATAACTATCATAAACCACAATGAAGAAATAAATCCAACAACCGAAGCTAGGAGTGGTAATCTCAGAAATATCTCTTTCTTTGAGTCCATATACATAAACATCATAAGCACTATAAAGAAATAGTATATTGATCCACCAAGAGAAACTGGGATTCCAGCAATCTCTGCATAAGAACTTGTTAACACTGTTTCGCATCCACCTATTGTGCATGGTGGTATTTCGTTCATATAATGCTCAACAGTTAAGTATGTAGCATCAGCGAAACCAATAAGAGCTATTATTAGTAGAAATATTGGTATCCACTTAGGGACTAAGTTAAGATTTAATTTTTGGGTTAATTGCATCATCGATTAATTGTTTGAAATCTTCATAATTCTGAGGATTACTTATCTTCACTCCGTTCAGGTAGAATGTCGGTGTTGAATTTATTCCTGCCTTGGTGCCACTTCTTACATCATTATTTACTTTGTCTATAACTTCTTTTGATTTATAATCGGTGTCGAACTTAACCATATCTAGACCCATCTTTGTGGCATAATCATATAAAACTTTATCGATATCTGTTGAGTTCTCCCATTCATCATGTGTTGTGAAGATCTTCTCGTACATATCCCAGAATTTACCTTGCTTGCCCGCAGCTTCTGCAGCCTTGGATGCTGGAACTGCATTTGCATGCTGTGTTAATGGGAAATGTCTATATACGAACTTTATATTTTCCTTGTTCTCATCGAATATTCTCTCAACTAATGGGAAATATGCAGCACATGCAGGACATTGGAAATCACTGTATTCGACAAGAATAACTGATGATTGTAGATTGCCTCTTACCCAATCAGTAGAACTAACTTCATTTGGTATTGGTAATGAAGCCTCTATCTTATCTGCCTTATTCGAAGCGGCAATCATACCCCAAACTATTAGTAAAATAACTACAACAAAGGCTAACCAACTAAATAATCGTTTGATATTCATAGTTTCCCCATTATAGCAGATTCCCGAATAGTATCAAAAGATATATACCGAGCATATTCATAACAAAGGCAATTGGTATTAGTAGTGAAAGCCTTATCTGTGACATTCCAAGTAAAGTTATACCGAATTCATCTGGTATTGGAGAAGCAATAATTAATGCACCGATAATTGGAGAAAGCCATTTCAAGAATCCGAAATGAAATGATCTAGCGAAATATCTTATCGTTGATGGTTTAATAGCCTTTTTAATATCCTCAACGAACCTATCTCGAATAAAAAAGAATAATATGAGATCTCCACACACAGCACCGAGTGCTCCCCAGAATGCTATCCAGTTCAATGGAGCATACTCAGCAATATGAACTAGAGCCACAGATGCTGGAGCAATTGTGAATGCAGAAGTGAAGAACACTCCAGCAACAAAACTTGCCAATACATAATGACTAATTATATTGCTAATTACAAAATCAATTACACCTGTCTTGGAAAGAAAAATAGCAATAACAATACCAATGAATATCATAAGTATGTCATGCAATAATGGTTTATGATGTTTCCTTATTTTTGTCATAATCCTTCTGTTAGTGATGATACTTTATAATTTTTACTTTCCAAATAACTTAATAAATCATCCATAATTCTTCCAGTTATTCCGTCACCCAAATGCATTAAATATATATTACCAGGACTTAATGTATTCTTAACTCTATTAATAACTGACCAGTCCGTCTCCCCTTCACTTTCCATCCAATCCATTGCATCTACAGTCCAATAAACTGATTGATAACCTTCAGACGATGCGACCTTCAGAACTCTTTCGTCTCTATCACCATAAGGTGGTCGGAAATATGGTTTACTATTAATTCCTAATAATTTAAATAGAATTGAATCTGTATCTCTTAACTCTTTCCTTATTTCATCATCAGAAATTCTTGTTAAATACGGATGATTGTATGTATGACTAAATATTTCATGTCCATCACCATGTATTAATATAGTTAGGAGCGGATTATTCTCTATCCATTTGCCAGTAAGGAAAAATGTACTCTTAACCTTATGTTTCTCTAGTGCAGATAATATTTCTCTGGTAGATTCTGAGCCACTTCCACCATCAAATGTTAATATTATGTGATTCTCACTTGTTCTACCTTTATATATTTCCTTATCCGAAACCGGCCTCTCAACCTTATAAACAAAGTCATTCTCATATACTGGGACCTTGGGATAACCCTTGATATACGACATACTTACCATAAGTAATAGCATC
>CAZOGG010000024.1:0-7760 GCA_964579565.1 uncultured Candidatus Saccharibacteria bacterium
ATAACGTAAATCGAGTAATAACTCGTGAGCAATTTTTGCCACATTCACCGTGCCATCAGATTTGGTATTGATGAGAGTGTGAAGTAGACCATCACAACACTCAATAGTTTGCGAGGCGTGAGATAAAATTACCCATTCAAAACCCCAATCTTTCAGTTGTTTGAATCCGAAGAATTCAGATGTAGAGTCACCTGCCTCAAATGGGACCTTGGACAAACATCTATTATCACCCCATTTCACAACCATATCCATACCTCGGCGATCCTCTGCGAATTGATTGCTAGGCACCACACAAAGTCCGTGAGTGCAATTACGAATTATTCCATCATTTCCGACAACCCAATCTTCTACATTTGCTACAGCATTCATGGTATTCCAAGTTTTGTTGATGAACAGCTTAATAAAATATACTTGTATATTACACATGCGTCAATAGCACTTCCTTCCCCCTTTTCCCTTATAATAAACCCATGTCATCACAGAAACATATACATATTATCGGTATTTGTGGCGTAGCTACTAGTGCATTAGCTATTGCCTTTCACAAGGCTGGCTGGAAAGTTACAGGATCTGACAAGGGATTCTTCCCTCCTGTATCAACAGAACTAGAGAAGCATAATATCAACTTCTATGCAGGCTGGCATCCAGAGAATATAGGCAAACCAGATATTGTAATTATTGGAACCGCGTCAGGAACACAAAATCCAGAAACTCAATATGCAAAAGACAATAATATTCCTATATATTCATTCGCTGAAGCAATTGGTAAATTCTTTGTAAAAGAATATTCAATTGTTTCTACAGGAACCTGGGGCAAGACATCTTCTACAGCATTGCTATCTTATATATTTCAATATGCTAAATACAATCCAACATACATGTTCGGTGGCATTTCACTTTCACATGATTCATCTGCTGAATTAACAGACAGTAAATACAGTATATTCGAAGGTGATGAATATAAGAGTTCCCCAACAGATAACACTCCCAAATTCGTATACTACAAACCAACTCATCTACTTTTATCTGCAGTATCCTGGGATCATGCTGACCTTTATCCAACAGAAGAGAGCTATTTCAATGTATTCAAAGATTTAATTTCTAAAACTAAATTTATAGTTGCAAACAAGGACAATGACAAAGTCAGAGAATTGGTTAATAAAGCAGTATGGTATGGAAGTAAGGATGCAGATTATGTATATACTGATGTTAGACAGACTAAAGACGGTTTGGATTTCAAGATAAATGGAATAGATATTCACTCTCAATTAATTGGTAAATTCCAAGCTGAGAATATTACGGGATGTTTCGCTATGGCTAGTGAATTAGGAATAGATCAAGGAATCATAATCGAGTCAATAGCCAATTTCAAAGGAATGAAAAGAAGATTGGAGAAGAGACATGTGGGAGATATAACAGTATATGATGATATCGCTCATTCTCCAGAGAAGGCATCTACAGTATTAAGTAATTTAAGAGAAATATATAACGGCAAGATTATAGCGATATTTGAACCTAACATTGGTGGAAGAAGTAGAGAGTCAATAATTAAATACGATAATGCATTTAAGGATGCTGATTCTGTAATTATACCAAGACTATCAAAGTTAAAAGTTGGTGACAATGATAGACCGATGGAAGGAAATGAATTAGCTGAGGTTATTGGCAAAACACACAGTAATGTTTCTTATATAGAAGACGATAATAATCTAATTAAATATTTAAAAGAAAATACCAAAAAAGGCGATTGTGTCGCCTTCTTGGGTTCTCATGGATTTCGTGGGATGATTGAGGAGTTTGTTACTTACCTTCGTCAACAATCTCAGTAGTTAAACTTTCACCATCTATTCTCTTCGCAAGAAGAGTAATACCACAATGATTACATTCAATAACCATTCCTTCTGCTACTCTTGGATAACGACCAAGATCAATACTATTTTTACATTCTGGGCAAATTGATTTCATAACTTTAATTGATTGAAAATACATACGGTTAATAAGGTATCTTCTAATACTACATAAAACGCGTTATTATATCAATATGTTAACAAAGCATGAAGAATATCAAAAATTAGCAAAGGAATTGGGTGCCAGTGCCCTATATTTCAAAAGAGAGGACATGCATCCATATGGATCACATAAGGGTCGATCTATACCGAAGATGATTGATATATACATAAGTGAAGGATATAGTCATTTCGCTATTTCCTCATCTGGTAATGCTGCCCTTTCTGCAGTTATGTATATAAAGGAGTTAAATTCTAAGAACAAAAGCCAAACCTTATTAGACGTATTAGTTGGAAGACATATATCATCCAAGAAACTAGAGAAATTAAGGAAATACGAGGATGAGAATATTACTATAACAATGCATGATAGACCCGTTCAAACACTTTTCATTAAGACAAAGGATCCCAATATAAAGCCACTAAGACAATCAAATGATGATAATGCACTAATAGGATATGAAAGTCTGGCAGAGGAATTAATTAAAATTCCCAAGCTCGAAGCTGTCTTTGTAGGTACATCATCAGGCACAACAGCACAGGCTATTTCAGAGTATTTCTTTAAGAATGGAAATAAAATTGAAATACATATAGTACAGACATCATCATGTCATCCAATATCAGACAATTTCGTAGATCATGAAATAATTGACGAACAATCAATAGCAGATGCAATAGTTGATCATACTGCAATCAGAAAGGATAATCTCACAGAATTAATAATCAAAACAAAAGGAAATGCTTGGGTAGTATCAAATGAAGAAATAAGAACAGCACAAGAAATTACAAAGAAATACGCAAATCTAGAGATATCTACAAATAGCGCATTGTCAGTTGCAGGACTCATGCAAGCAATATACACAAGCAGATCATGGAATGGTTCAGTAGCTTGTATTATATGTGGAGACTAGAGATTTCTAACTGCCTTAACAAATCTATCCCCTCTTTCCTTTCTTGATATATCAACACCAACAGCGTCGAAACCAGGACTAAATAGTACTATATCCCCCTTCTTGGCTATTTCCTTAGATTTAATTACTGCTTGTTCAAGATTGAGAACATGTATGCAATTAATATCATCTATTTGATTTATCTTGTCCCTTAGGCCAATAGTTCCGCTACCAGAAATCAGTATTAATGAACATGCATACTGTGACAAGTTATTTAATAATTCATCATAATCATGACCAGTATAAGCACCACCAAATATCAAGACAACATTTCTGTTATTCGATAATGTCTTTAATGCAGAAAGTGTAGATATAGGAGAATTTGAACTAGCATCATTATAATAATCTATACCTGATACTTTCTTGATGAATTCAATATGCCCCCTAAGACCCATGAATCCTTGTATCATTTCTCTTGCAGTATCTCTGCTGACCTTGAATAGTTCACCAGTTTGCAATGCCAATGCAGAGTTCTCAACCATATGAACTCCTCTTTTACTCATTCCCCAATCTGCAGGTATTGAGCTAGCTCTAGTTCTAAGAATCTTTGCCCTAGGTGTAAATGATATATTAGATTTAAATGAATCAACGATATGATCGTGAGCAACGATAAAGTTATTCTGAGTCTGATATTCCAAGATCTCATACGATGTCTTGGATGTTATAACTGCTACATGAGGACTGATTCTCATATCATGATATAGATCGGCCATGTTCTCTGGAATTCTTGCCAGTACAACATCATCTTTTTTAATTTTTTTCAAATGATTCAATGCTCCATTTGTCGAATCACAATCGATGAAGAATAAACCCTGATTATCATGACCTAGGAATGTCTTCTTTAACATTCCATATATAATATGTGCAACTGTACTCTTGCCAGACACACCTATAACACCAACCAAAATTATAGGAGGAGCTAGCTTGAAGAATAGAGTATCAGGATATTCTATCTGAGTACCATGCTCAATGGACTTACGGAGAAATGTAGATCTCTTGGATATTTCTGGTGAAAGTATTATTAAATCATAAGTTAATAATTCATCATCTGGAACCTTGCCGAATGAGAATTTGGACAAACCTCCAACAGATAATGACAATATGTACTTATTAATTCTCTCTTCACTTCTAATATCGTATAGTGATAATTGAGCCTTATTTCTCAATAGAAATTTGATATCAGATATCATTTCCCCATGAGGTCCTAGGCCAATTATTGCTATTTTTTTATCCTTAAAGTAATCCTTGTAATTCACATTTGCTATTATAGCAAATCTTGCAGAATCTTCTTAACTTTCACTAATTCTTGCAATAATGCTTGTATCTTTAACATTTCTTCATCGGTCGAATGTTCGAATGATGAGAATACTGAAATCTTTCTTAGAAAGAGATTGTATATGTCATTGAAGTATTTCTCTAACACTTCTCTACTATCACCTTCTACAGCGTCACGGACCATGAATACCTGAGCTGGTCTATACACACCTTCGAAATGAAGATAGTCATCTGATAATAACCCATTAATAAATGGTTGTTTGATTGTATAATTTTCCATGAATTTAATTTAAATTAATAATTAGCCTTTATACTCATATATGTGCTCTTGGTGATAATCACATGATCTAGAACATTTATGCCTAATATTCTACCCGCCTGAATGATCTGTTGTGTGATTTCAAGATCCTGAGAACTTGGTGTAACAATGTTTGATGGATGATTGTGAGCTATAACTACAGCGACGGCATTGTATTCTAGAGCTGGCCTGAATACTTCTCTGGGGTGTATGAGATTGGAGTTTATTGTGCCAATTGATATTACTTCATCATGAATAATTCTATTGTGACTATTCAGATATAGCCCCCTCAGGTGTTCCTTGGGTAAATTATGCATATCATGAAGATATTCATACACATCCTTTGCATTTCTAATAACAAATAATCCGGAACTATTATTACTATAAATTCTCCTACCGAGCTCACCACAAGCTATCAACTGGCTAGCCTTGGATATTGTTATATTTAATTCTTTTGATAATTTACTAGCATTACTCTCGGAGAATATACTCTTCTCTCCGTATTCCTTGATAATTCGACTAGACATCTCCATTACGTCTTCGTCTTGATTGCCTGTATTCCAAATAATTGATAATAATTCAGCCATGGATAATGACTCAGGACCAGAATTAATGAGCTTATCTTTGGGCTTAGAACCTAATGGCAAATCTCTAATCTTGAGTACATAATCTCGATTGCTAGTATCAAGAAATAAATCTGTATCCATTAGGCTATATAGTTTTGATTTTTCTTTTTTAATTTGCATCAAGCAATTATCGCTCAAATAAAATATGCCCACAAGGGCATATTTTACGAAATCTTCATGACTTCTTAAGAAGTTGTGGAAAACTAATTAAATAGTCTCAACAAGTATCATATTTGTCTCCTGAATCTTACCGAATGGCATACCTCCAACTATCACAACCTTATCCCCCTTTGTAGCCATCTTATGTGACAATGCTGTCTTTCTAACAACAGTCATAATTTGTTGTACAGTTGTAAATTTCTCAACAACAATAGGGTAACAACCAAAAGTAAGTGTTAATTTCTGAGCGGTTTGTGGAGTTAATGTTAGAGCTACAACTCTTTCAGCAGGTCTGTATCTAGCAATCATTCTTGCTGTTCTTCCAGATTCTGTTAAGGCAACAAGGAACTTGGCTTCAACTTCATGTGATGCAAGAACTGCTGATTGTGATGTAACATCTGTAATACCATGTGACTCCTCATACTCGTTAATTGTATCAGTAGTGAATACTTCCTTCTCAACATTCAATGCAATCTTTGTCATCATTTCAACAGCCTCAACTGGATAGTCTCCTAATGTTGTCTCTTCAGAAAGCATGATTGCATCTGTACCGTCGATAATTGCATTCGCAACATCAGAAACCTCAGCTCTTGTAGCTACTGGACTCTTGATCATTGACTCAAGCATTTGAGTTGCTGTAATAACTGGCTTACCAGCTGCATTACACTTCTGTATAAGTGTCTTCTGAACCAATGGAACCTCCTCTGCAGGTATCTCAATAGCAAGATCTCCTCTAGCAACCATTATTGCGTCTGAAAGGCTTATTATCTCATCTATATTCTCTAAGGCCTCTGGTGTCTCAATTTTAGCGATTATACCGGCCTTTAGCTTGGCTTTATTAAGTATTTCTCTTAGTTCTACGATATCTGCTGGCTTTCTTACGAATGAAAGAGCAATGAAATCAACTTTGTTCTTAATACCGAAGGCTAGATCTGTTCTATCCTTCTCAGTTAATGAACTTATTGATAGATATGCTCCAGGAAGGTTTACCCCTCTTTTACTCTTAATCTCACCTCCAATTATGACCTTTGTTATAACTTCATTTCCCTTTATGTCAGTGATCTGTAGCTTCTTCTTTCCATCATGTAATAGAACTATTCCACCAACCTTAACTTCCTTTGGGAAAAGTGGGTAGTTAATAGAAACTCTCTTCTCATCACCCATGATCTTGTCTGTAGTGATTGTAAATGTTTGTCCTGGGACTAGAGTTATTGATCCTTTCTCGAATTCTCCTATTCTTATCTTTGGACCACCTAAATCCTGCATAACTCCAATAGTTTTACCAGTCTTTTTCATTACTTGTTTCAGACTATCGAAACGAGCCTGATGTTCAGCGAAATCTCCGTGAGAAAAGTTTAATCTCATAACGTTCATACCGGCATTCACCAAAGCTGTAAGCTTCTCAACAGTTTCTGTTGCTGGACCTATGGTACACACTATCTTTGTCTTCTTAGCAGGATTCATTGTATTTTGTTGTATTATATGATTAATATGGAAACATATAGTACTACAAAATATCCGCTAATGCAAAGGTAATTTATTTGTTAAATTATTTCAATAATTTGGGATATTTGTCTGGATCTATTGTCCTTTCGAAGCAAACTCTACCTGGTTCATGATTCCAACTATCATTATCAAATCCTGGATAGTACGATGTTGATACAGAATCATAGAATTCACCTCTACCCTTATTATCCTGAGTCTTCAAGCTAAACACAGCACATAGTTCAAATGTATTTGTACTTGCATTCTTAATTCTATATTCATAATCTGCCTTTGTACTTGGATCTGTTGGTATCTTGGTTCCTGAAATTAAATCAATAGTCTCCTTTAAGTCAGTTGGTAACTTAGACTTCTGTTGCCAATGATTCACAATTTGCCATTGTATATTCTGTAAATCACTAACTCTCTGATTATCAAATCTAATATTTCTTTGTTTAGTTGGTGAACCAACAACCATAAATCCTAATACAATAGCCAGTATAGAGATTATTATTCCAATATAAGCTAATGCTGATTTTAATTTAACTGACTTGCCTAACTTCTCCAAAATATAATAAACAAAGACTATAGCTAGAACCAATAAAACAATAATGAACTTATAAACAAATCTAATAGATATTTCACCATTCAAATATGTATTTATAAGTGTAATAAGATCCCCAGCCATTACTACTCCAGCTAGAAATAGAGTCAGATAAATTCTCCACTTTCTAACCCATACTTCCGCCTTATCTGGATTCAATTTTATGTCCTTTTTAACCATCCACTCTAGAACATACAGAATTGGTACGACAACAATAAGTATTGATATCGGCCAGGCCATTGACGGTGCATAGAAACTCCCTGCCAATACATCTGGGAAATAGTAATTTATAATACTAAAGTATAAATTAATAATTGATACTACTCCTATATACAGTGCAATTGTTGCGCCTAGATGCAA
>CAZOGG010000025.1:0-7723 GCA_964579565.1 uncultured Candidatus Saccharibacteria bacterium
GATGCAAGCTCGAAACTGAGATATTTCGAGTATGTTGTTAATGCTGATTTTGATACTGCGTAGGATACTGGTGCATTAATATGATTTACCGCAACTATTGAGCCTATAAAACAGATGCTTGCATTTTTGCTTTTTTCCAATTTACTAATAAACTTAGGAACAATCAAGGTTGCTGAAAAAAAGTTTTGATCCAATACATGACCCCAATCATCTTTATCTAAATTTATACCCTTTTTAACGTTTCCATTTCCAACACAACATATTAAAGTATCTATAGAATCAATTCTATCTATTTCTTCTAAAAATCTATTTCTTTCTGAATCAATTGATAAATCTGCCTGTAACCCCTGAATCATATCTTTATATTCTGATAATTCATTTAATTTACTTAATAGCTTATTTTTATTTCTACCATGCATATAAACTTTTGCCCCCTCTTTAAGAAAACCAAGAACTATTGAGAAACCGATGCCTCCAGTACCACCCGTTACACAAATTGTATTGTTTTTAAAACGCATATTTATATATTAACATATCAATTTAATAATCTCTTAGTATAATTCAAATTATATATTGCTGATTTCAATTCATTATCACCTCTACTTGTTTCCATTGTATAAGCTCCAGAATATTCTATTTGCTTAAATGAATTAATTGCACCGACTAAATTAGAATTTCCAGTACCTAAAATTACATTTTTACCATCACTTAATTTATCTTTAATGTGTACATGTACTATAGCCTTATTTAGAATTTTAATTTCATTTACAATATCAAACCCTAAATATGATCTGTTTCCTGTATCATAACATATGCCAAAATTTTTACTATTTACAGCACTATATATGTTTAATTGATCATCAATAGACAAATCATTTTCCATTGCAAAAACAATCTTACCCTCAGTAAAAATAATCAATTCATTGATTAAAGATGATAATATATCAACTTTATTATTGATTGTCTTAATACTGGCTGCTTCAAGAAATGGCAATACTATAATTTCCACACCAACACTCTCAGCGTGTTTAATTATTTTTTTTAAATCTATTAAACTATTCTCTCTAACATTAATATCAGTCAATGGTCTATCCATTATATGATCAACAGTCATACTAATTAATCCCCTATTTAGAATCTCTGATTTTGAAATCAGAGATTTCAATTCATTTCCAGTCCATAATGGATTATTAACATTAAAGACTCTGTCTGAAATTAATTCTATATAATCTAACCCAATTTCATTTGCAACATGAAACTCCTCTTTCCAGAATCTATTTGGAAAACATTGTAATATTCCTCCGGATTCTGTTAGTCTACCCTGAATTATTCCGATTGGATTTACCATACGCTTCTTCCGCCATCAACCACAACATTTGCCCCATTCATATACGAGGAAGCATCTGAACATAGGTAAATAATTGTACCCTTATATTCATCTACATTAGCCATTCGACCAAGTGGAATTAAATTACTAATCCTTTTTACAAATTCTGGATCAGGATTACCACTATACACACCTCCTGGTGATATAGAATTTACTCTAATATTTCTATCTGCCCAATAAGTAGACAGGTACTTCGTTAGACCAATAATTGCATGCTTAATAACTGAATATGTAATAGGTTTAACATTCTGAGTTTCAGTAGTTTCTCCGGGCTTAATATATAATCTCTGATCTGGTGCAATAACACCCAAATCAGAGGATATATTTATTATTACACCTTCACCGTTTTTTGCCAGAACTGTACCTAAATGTTTAGACATTAGGAAAGCACCAGTAACACTTACTGCAAAATCATTATTCCAATTTCCTATAGTAAGACTCTCAAGTCTTCCACTGTTCCTTACCCCTTTATCCATAACTGGATTATTTGCTGCATTATTAATTAACCCATAAACGATCCTTTTTTTGACTAATCTATCAACAGCACTAGAAACTTGATCTTCGTCTGTAATGTCAACAACTACCCCCTCTACATCTTTACCGTATTTATTAGATAATTCCTGTGCTTTTATTTCAACATTCTTGTTTATATCAAATAGAACTGGTATGCCATTTGACTCTAGTATGGCTTCCGCATATTTATATCCCAATAAACCAGCTCCCCCAGTTATTACATATATTCTATTTTTTAAATCAAAATATTTATTCATTATAGCAATATATTAGCATAGTATAATTATTATCTTTATTGACAATTACCCATAAAAAGGGCAGAATCATGGTGGACAAATAGAACAAACCACAGTTTTTTGAAAGGAAAGTATGACAACAATCAGTGAACCAGTACTCGTTCGGCCAACATACAAAACTATTAGGGTGGTTGACACCAATCATCCAAGCTATTTTGTAAGCCATCTCTGTTTCAGTGATCTTAAAGGGGTGCGTATTGCTTTCATCAATATGCCTCTGAGAGAGACTGCGAAACCTAACACCCCTCCGCAAGGACCAGGGTTGATGGCAGCACGGCTTCGTCAGTACGGAGCAGAAGTTTCAATTATCGACCTGAATGCCTACAGGCTTCAAGATGAGGTTTCAAGAAGGAGGAATCTTCCTCTGGGCAGACATCTCACTCAGATTGAGGCAAGAGAGCTCATGAGCAGGCATTTCCATAAGCATGGTGAGCCTGACATTATTGCCCTTTCCGGCATGATCACCACCCTGCGTTGGCAGGAATTTATCGCAATGACTACTCGATCAATGTGTCCTGACTCAATCATCATTTCTGGTGGTGGTCTGGCTACAGAGATCCGAGAAGGATTATTGGGCTGGATTCCTCAGCTGGATGCTGTGGCACATTCGGAAGGTGATGACGTTATTCTCCTCCTTGCGCACGATGTTAAGCAGGCCAAAGAAAAAGGCTTGACACTCGCAGAGCTCGACGAGAGACCTTATAGAAGGTTGGTCCCTGGTGGACTACTCTACAATGGTGATCGTCCACATAACTTGGACGAATTGCCATTTGCAGCATGGGACCTACTTCACAATGATGTGGATGGAAATCCAGTCCTTGATTGGTACATACGAACCCCTGTGTGGGGTGGAAATGCAAACAACAGTTCAGCCACCTCATTCACAATGGAACGTAGTCTAACTACAGTTTCTAGTCGTGGTTGTCCTTATGCATGCAAGTTCTGTTTTCGTGGTGCACAAGGAGAAAGAGATTACGGCATGCGGTCAGCCGAGAACCTCCGCAAAGAAGCACAGTGGCTCAAGGAAACATATAATATTGATTTCTTGGGCATGCCTGATGATAACTTCGCGGTAAATCCCGCCAGAATGAAGGCATTGCCGGACACCTTTCGTGAACTCAATCTGCGTTGGGGAACTCACACACGTCTTGACGAAGCAGATATGGATCGTTTAGTTCCTATGCAGGAGTCTGGATGTGTTTACATCGGCTTTGGAGCCGAAAGTGCAAGCGAGAATGTACTCGAATCTATGGGCAAGGGAGGCTTTATCCTTAGACCAAAGGGATCGAGTACAAATCAGCTTATAGAAATTGATGGTTACAAATTCCCTGTAACGATGATAACTGGAATCAGAAATTGTCGAGAAATGGGAATTCATGGAAATTGCACCTGGATCATGGGTT
Source organism: uncultured Candidatus Saccharibacteria bacterium (assembly GCA_964579565.1). Taxonomy (GTDB): domain Bacteria; phylum Patescibacteriota; class Minisyncoccia; order Phycocordibacterales; family PALSA-1337; genus CAIOGI01. The sequence continues at coordinate 3,600 of CAZOGG010000025.1, forward strand.
ATCCAGGAGAAGGTCTCAAGGACCTTAAGACAAGTGTCGCCTTTGTGCAATGGCAATTGAGAGAAGCCACACAACGGAAAGCCCCTGGAACTCTTGAGTACAAAACGGCCTACGACTCAATCAATCAAAAGATGTTCGTTGCCACCGCCTATCCGGGCACAGCCATGTGTCGTGATCAGAAGGTTCAGACGCTACTCAGAGAACACTTCGGACTTTCCTTCCAGGACGTAAATGGTAAGGCAGAGCCCGTTGTCAATGAACACTTACGAGAGTATGTCCTTGAACTAGACGATGCCACGAAGGTTATGCACGGAACGAGTGGATCTCCGATTTATTATGGGGACATGGATATGGACAAATTCCTCGAGGCTCGCGGCTATGTAGACGCTGGCACTCCAGAAAAGATTCTAAACATGACTGAGTGAACAGTCAATAAACAAACACAGGGGCACTTCGGTGCTCCTTAATTATTTCCACGCCACCATAAGAGAAATCTCTTTTGGAAAATTATTTACAAATCTAGTATAGATTTTATTTGATTGCTCTAAATTATTAGTATTACCATTTTTGCCAAAATATTTTGTAATAGACACCTGTATAAATATTGGAAAATTAGAAATTATTTTTTTAATTAAATTTCCGAAAGTCTTAATGTTAGGTAATCTAGCAATATGATAATGTTCAAACTTTCTAAATCCAGAATCAAGAAAGGTATTTTTCCAATCATTTAATCTATACTCTTTCTCCCCATTCATTCTACGAGTATGGAGTACATCAGGAGACAGTCCCATATTGATTTTTGCCTCTCTAGAATATTCCTGATCAAGAAGCTTCTCCAGATCCCCATCCGTGAGATTATTCGCACGAGTTTTATCGAAACAAAAAACAAACCCACCTGGCTTTAATATTCTATACAATTCAGAAAAAGTTTTTTTAATATTTGAGGAATGGTGTAATGAGTAAAAGTCAAAAACAAAATCCACTGTATTGTCTGGTATTTCTAGGTTGTCGAAATCTCCTATACAGCCTATTACTTTCCCATTATTTTTTGTTAGTACTTTATTAACAACATTCGGCATTAATTCTCTAACTATATTCTCACAAATCTCAACAGAATAAACCTTCTCAACCGTTGGATAATTTGCAAGTAAAGCACTAAAAAATCCACACCCTCCTCCCACTTCCAATCCAATGCCCTTAATTCGATTTTTTAAAAATGTACTATTTACATAGTCCATAAAACGACTCACATCATCAATTGTTATGTTTGGCGCCACAGAATCAAAAGTAATTTTTCTAACTATATTAATTAAAGATTCATTCTTTAACGATAGAGCATACGAAGTCCTATAATGCTCATTAATCTCTAATTTTAATATTGGATCAATTTTCCATTCCTTAATTTCCATAATACATAATAGTATACAAGAAATTTATATAAAAGATATGTTATACTGGGCAAATATGAATAAAATAGTTGCAATTATACCCGCAAGAGGTGGTTCAAAAAGCATACCATCAAAGAATATCCGCAATTTCTGTGGTAAACCACTTATAGCATGGACTATAGAGAAAACAATAGAGAGTAAATGTGTTGATAGAATAATTGTTTCTACAGATAGCCCAGAAATCGCAGAAATTGCAAAAAAATACGGTGCTGAAGTGCCATTCTTAAGACCTAGCGAGTTAGCGATCGATACTATGGGTATTGAACCAGTATTGAAGCATACTTATGAATGGTTGAAGAACAATGAAAACTACATTGCTGACACTCTTTTATTGCTTTTGCCCACCGCCCCAACTAGACAAACTCAACATATAACAGATGCAATCAATATTTTTCAGACTAAAGGTGTGGATTCTGTTGTAGCCGTAAATGAGACTCCGGCAAATCATACTCCGTATTGGACCCTAACTAGGGATAAGAATGACAAAGTAACATTGTGGGATGATGTACCACTAAGAAATATTCTCACAAGAAGACAAGACTTTCCTAAAAAATGCTACGCTAGAAATGACATAATATATGTCCTCAAACCCCAGAACTTATACGACAAAAAGCCAAATCTATATGGTGATAATGTAGAACTTTATGAAATACTAGAACCAGCAAAGTATGAAATGGATATAAATACTCCAGATGAATGGGCTATGTCAGAAATAAAGTTCAAGCAACTATTTCTTTAAACACTTTGAATTGCCTCTTTTATAAAACCAGCCAATCTATCACTTGATTTACCATCCATAAATTGTATTTGCTTTTTCTTAATTTCTTCTCTGCCCTCCTTCAACATATCTGGATTCTTATAATAAGCGTTAATAGCTTCAATTAGCTCATCCTCGGATGAGACAACACACACCCCACCGCAATCAATCATTTTTTTCATATGATCCTCGTTATGATATCTTCTAACACTTTGTGTATATTTCTTATTCTTATAACCATCAAAATCAATTATAATTTGTGGCTTATTAAAAATCAATGAATCTATGCCCAGTGTAGTTGCTGTATATATTATTATGTCGCTGTAACATAACGAATCTCCTAAATGAATAGTATCGCTTTTAGTTAGCTCGGCTTCCTTTGGATTATTTCCGATTCTCATGCCTGGATTATCGATTATTAAATCTTTATCTCCTATATACATATCCAGAACAGCAGGATGATGTGGATGGTTTCTCACTAGAACCTGTGTTGGTTCAAGCATTTTGTTATTTACAATAGCCTTTTTCAGAATATCACATACATCACTGTCTGCATCAGACAGAATTGTTCCTGCCGGAGCGAAAAGTATAAGTCTCTTTGATATATCTGCACCAATTTTATTAAAGAAGTCGACCCTTGAGCTTCTTTGGTCATTTATAAAATGATCATATTGAGGTAAACCACAAACTTGAATATCGCTACTCGATACATCGTGCATTTCTATTGCTTCATCCCTTAATACTTCATTATTTACATAAAGTTTTTTAGGTAACACACGCAATACACCTTTGCTATAGCAATTGTCCCATGATCTAACCATGCCCACACAATAGACACCACGCCTTTTTGCCTCTGCTGAGAATAATAAATCCATCTCATCAAAAACATCAGTTGAGAATACTAAATCTGGCTTATATTCATCAAAAATTTTAGAGACATTTTTGATCTTAACTAAGTTAATAAATAGATACCTGAATAAATACCTAGCTGGTTTAAAATTACCAAAAATTAAGGTGAGCAGAACCTCGGTATAATATTTTGGGTATTTCAATAAACTTTTACTACTATCTCTTCTCTCAACTTTTTTATACCACAAATAATGAGATTTGAGTAATAAATGAGAAAATATAGAGAAAACACCAACAACTCTATTCTTTGTAATACTCAATGTATCGACACCTATTATATTAATATTATTAGCTTTATAGATCTCACTAAAAAAATCTTTTTTAGAACTAGGAACTACCAAAATGTATTCGGTATTTGGAATAGTAGTTAATTTCTTAAAAGCATCGGTATTTAAGAAATTCTTTGTAATAAAACTATGGAAGACAGTGATGAGAACTATTTTATTTTTCATTTTTGGATATTTTGATAATAATTCCTTGGCCAAAAAGAGTTGGTATCAACTTATTAAAAAATGGAATACCCTTATACAATATTAATGAATCTAATTTCAAACCTAATGACTTTACCCACCACTTAACATCTCTTACAGTCCAATACCTCAAGTGCTCACTTGGATGCAGTATCCATTGCAGTGGAAAAGATCCGAAAAGGAGACGTAACCTATGAGCGTAATATCCAGTATTGGGAAAAGAAAATATCATGCCTTTTCTCACTTTTGGCAACATTGTGATTATAAACTCTTCAGGATTTGGCATATGCTCCAATATTTCAAAACCCATAATATAGTCTACCTCTGGCAGATCAGCCAAGGATGCTATGTTCGTTATATCACATTTTATCGTTTTTATTCCTAGTTTTTCTGCATTAACAAGTATTGAATCTATCATATCCACACCAATACCATCTACTTTATTTTTGTCCATCAGAAATTTCAATATCGCTCCATCACCACAGCCTATATCCATAATCACATCTCCCTCAACAATTATTTTTGAAATTTGCAAAGCTC